>NZ_JBHYGG010000302.1:64900-87655 GCF_051859125.1 Gemmata sp. | reverse complement strand
CGCCCCGTTCCTACGGGGAGAGGTCGCCGCGAGTCTTCGAGCGGCGGGTGAGGGGTGCTACCTGAACCACACCCCAGACTCGCAGTCCATTCCGTCACCGCTTCTTAAAGTTCCTGGGGCAGCTGCGCCTGCCGCGATGCCCGGAACACGCTGGCCGGGCGGGCGACGAGGGACGGTACGGTGAACGCGGGACGCTCTGCCGGAGCTGCCGGGCCGCTTTCGCAGTTAACCCAGGGCGGGTTTGCACCGCCGACCTCCCCGCGCGCACCGCACCGTCACGCATCGCCCATCTCTGCGCCCTCCGTCGCCGAAAGAATCCCGCAAGCCGTGTGCGTCACGATGAGGGGTGATCGCCCTTCACGTTTTCGAGGCTTGCGCTGACGACACCATTTTGGCCCTCGACCTCGGGCGGCGTCTGGAGCAACCGCAACCACATCAGGCGTCAAACACCGGTCGAGTCTTCCGGGACCGATCCCATCGGACGACCACTGACCGCCAACCATCCTTGCGCTCGAGTTGGTGCCAGAACGCTGATCCGTCGGCTCCGTCGGTGAACTCCCCAGCGAACGCCGGCAACACCCAGTAGGTGACCCGTCGGAGGACAGCCGACTCGTGTTCGAACCGCTTGGCGATCACCGGCGGAACGACCACGACGGCCCCAAACTCCCAGGGTGGCGGGAACTCGGCGGCGACAACGCGGATCGTGCGGGCGCGGGGGCCGGGTAGACCCACGTCCGCCGCCGTATCGAGCAAGAACGCGGCCAACCGCTCGTCGAAGCTGTCGCGGGCGGTCAACTCGATCATCCGCCCGCCAACATCCTTGACCACCGCCTCGAACGTGTGAGCGGGCGTCACCTGTCGGAACCGGAACACCTCTTGCCCGCCCACGATGTCCACCGCCACGTCAGGCCGAACCTCCCGAAGTGTCGATGCGAGGTCGGCCACCCGCGCGCCCTCCGCCGAAAGAATCCCTGCAAGCCGTGTGCGTTACGATGAGGGGTGGTCGCCCTCACGTATTTGAGGCTTGCGATGACAACGGACACCATTTTGGCCCTCGACCTCGGGCGGGACAAGAGCGTCGCGTGCGTCTACCAGCGATCTTCAAGCGGTGTACGAGTGCGAGTGGGTCGGGCTTCGACAGGCGTCAGGACGGGCGCTCAGCCCGGCCCGGGAGCTTCGTTGTTACTCAAGTCGGTTGGCCATGAGAGCGGTTCGGCGTGCTTCAAGTCTGCGATCAGCGACTCCAACGCAGCGGTGTATCCCGCCTCCGCGTCTGCGGCCACCAACTCGCCGGCCTCGAACCGCAACCGGCCCGCCTCCAGGCCCGCCGCAAGCCGCTCAAGCAATGCCCACCACCCCTCGGCGACCACGCACATCGAGTTGAGGTGATCGAGAAAGATCACCTGCCCTGGCACTCCGCCGGGGGCCGGGTCGAGGTCGATGCCCAGGTTGCACCCACCACCATCCCAGGTCACGGGCACCCACCGGGGGTTGGACCGCTCCGCCTTGACCGGACCCTCCAGAGGCAAGAACGAACTACGGGGTTCGACGGGTTGGCCGCCCCGCCACTCTTGCCACATTTGCCATTCGCGGACCATCTCATCCAGCGAGTGGAGCGCAACACCCATAAATCCGTAATATTCGGTTGGGATGATCCCAGCACCATGGTCCACCCCGCCGCTGCCGTCGTGGACCGCGTAGGACTCACGTACGTCTGCCGGGAGTTCGACCCCCAGCCGCCGTTCCGCCGCGGCGATGGCCTCGGGCGACGCGCCGGCCGGCAGGGCCGCGAGCAGGTCTGGCGCGGTCGCCCGTAACACCGCCTCGATCCGCGTCCAGGCGCTCCGGGCGGCCGCCGCCAGCCAGTGCGACGGCGGATACCGGCGGGCGGCCTGGCACCACTCTGGGGGCAGCCCCGCTGCGGCTTGCCGGAGTCCGGCAAACCCCCTGTGCCACCGCAGGTTCCCGAGCGGGAGTGCGGCGAGTTCGTGTTCGGCACGGAGGAACGCGGCCTCGGCACGACCCGACTCGGCCAGCCAGTCGGCGTACACGAGCCGGGTCGTGTTGTCGTCCGGCGCGGCACGGATCGCCGCCAGGAACGCGGCCTCGTCGCTCATCGCACCTCCGGTCGCCGAATTTGTGATTCCACAGATCCGCGTTTGTGGTCTGCCGAACACGGTTGGACGCCCGCCAGGGTAATCCGCAATGTGCGTCGTGACAAGGGGATTCGCCGCCTGGGCGACTCACGGCCCGGTCCGCGCCGTGCTGGGCTGCGGTTGACCGTCCACCCGAACCTCGACCCGCTCTGGGCCGGGTCGATCGACCGCCACGGCGAACCAGTACGGCCGGTGGTCGCGGACAGTGCCGACCCGGCGCGTCTGGATGTCGCACACCAGCGTCTCTCCGCGGGTGCGGGTGCTGAACCCGAAAGTGGACCCCGAGCTGGCGTCGTGCCGCACCAGAACAACGACCTGACGATCGAAGTTCGGGCGGCTGGCCTCCAACCGCACTACCAAACTGTCCGGGTCGTTTGTGCCCGGCTCCGGCCGGCCGCGCACCTGATCAAGAAAGTCGTCGAACTCGCCGTCGTTGCGGACCACGGCTGGCGGAACGTCCGGGCCGCTGGCAGCGGTCGCGAGCACGCCCGCGTGATGGCCCATTGCCGCGCACCCCGCCGAGAGGGGGATCAGGAAGCCGACCAGCACAACACGCATTCGGAATACCCCGGCGGTGGGCGGTTCCGCCACACCATACACCGAACAGAGCACGCGACAAGCTGGATCGGATTGTGGCCACCGATCCGTCGGCTCGGGGCTTCCAACTCCTCACCAGTCCAGTCGCGGCTTACGCCGGGTGGAGTTGAGGTCCGAGTTTCTGTCAGACGCGAACGATTCGCGCGGAGAGTTGGGCTCATTTGCGAGGCTCTCCGCATCGTTCGCGAAGAGTTCGCCTCGTTTGCGAAGAGTTGGAAGCCTTTGCGAGGAGTTCGCATCGTTTGCGGAGACCCCTCCCCCCGCCTTCCGCAACCGATTTCGGCCGTCACCTCAACCGCCGCGTCGCGATCGAGACGCCCCGGGGCGCACGGGCGCTTCGGCGGTTCGCTGACCCCGCCGTCCCAGGAGAGCCGCACGTCCGGGCGGGACGGGACGAGTCCCACAGTCCCTGCGCCGTGATTCCGGTTCCGTGTTTCGTTGCGCGGGTGCGCCGCGTACACTATCCCCGCGTCGCCCCACTTCGCTCCGCCACGCGAGACACTGCCATGTTCCGCTCCCTCTCCGCACTCGCGGTCGCACTGGCGCTCGCCGCGCCGGCCGCGGCCGCGCCGCCCAACGTCGTCCTCATCGTCGGCGACGACCAGGCCTGGACCGACTACGGGTTCATGGGCCACGAGCACATCAAGACCCCGCACCTCGACAAGCTCGCGTCGGAAGGGCTCCTCTTCAAGCGCGGGTACGTCCCGACCAGCCTGTGCCGGGCCAGCCTCGCCACGATGGTCACCGGCCTGTTCCCGCACCAGCACAAGATCACGTCGAACGACCCGCCGCTCCCGAAGGGGCTGCCCCCGGGCCAGGCCGCGAAGAACCCGGGCTACCTCAAGCAGCGGGAGGAGATGGTGGCGCTGTTCGAGAAGTCGCCGAACCTCGCGCGGCTGCTGGAGAAGGAGGGGTACGCCAGCTTCCAGGCCGGGAAGTGGTGGGAGGGGAACAGTTGCCGGTGCGGCGGGTTCACCGAGGGGATGACGCACGGCGACCCGGCGAAGGGCGGCCGCCACGGCGACGAGGGGCTGAGGATCGGCCGCGAGGGGGTCCGGCCCGTGCTCGACTTCCTCGACAAGGCCAAGAAGGACGCCAGGCCGTTCTTCGTGTGGTACGCCCCGATGATGCCGCACACGCCCCACAACCCGCCCGAGCGGCTGCTCAACAAGTACAAGGACAAGACCAAGTCGGTCCACGTCGCGAAGTACTGGGCCATGTGCGAGTGGTTCGACGAGACGGTCGGCGAGCTGCTGGCCGGGCTGGAGAAGACCGGGCAGGCCGAGAACACCATCGTGATCTACCTGCACGACAACGGCTGGGTGCAGGAGCCCGACTCGCCGAACTACGCCCCGCGGTCGAAGCGGTCGCAGTACGACGGCGGGCTCCGGACCCCGATCATCGTGAAGTGGCCCGGCAAGGTGAAGCCGGGCACCAGCGACCGGCTCGCGAGTTCGATCGACGTCGCGCCGACGGTGCTCGCGGCGGTCAGGGCGAAGCCGACCCAGGACATGCCGGGGGTGGACCTGCTCGACGCGAAGCGGGTCGCGGGCCGGGCGGCGGTGTTCGGGGCGACGTTCGAGCACAACGCCGTCGACATCGCGGACCCGGCGGCGAACCTCCAGCACCGGTGGGTCGTCGAGGGGAACTGGAAGCTGATCGTGCCGCACGCGCCGAACGTGAAGGGCGGCCGCACCGAGTTGTACGACGTGCTGGCCGACCCGGACGAGCGCACCGACCTCGCGGCGAAGCACCCGGAGAAGGTGGCGGAGCTGGCGAAGGCGCTCGACGCCTGGTGGAGCCCCGGGAAGAAGTGACGGCCGGCGGTTGGGCGGGGCGACCCGGGGATTGGAACTGGGTGAGACGCACCCCCGCGCTGGCGCTCCGGGTGCGCCCGGAAAGCCAGCCGCTGGGCGAACCCGGAGCGCCAGCGAGGGGGTACACCTGAACAACCCCGTGTGACACACGGAATCACCCTGAAGCGCCGCGTGGCCCCGCCGGCGGTTGGGCTTGACGGGCGCTCGCGGGTCGCGGTCTACTCTCGGCGGGTAACTGCGCACCACGGGACTCCGCACATGGCCACGGACACGGCCGACCGCCCGGCGGCAACCAAGTACCGACCCGACCCCACGCGGCACGTCTGGCAGGTGCCGGCGTTCCTGCTCGGGGTCGCGGTCTTCGTGGGCGCGTGGCAGGGGTGGCTCCCCCTCGGCACGCCGGACCCGACCGCGGACTACACCCGCGAGCTCGCCGCGCTCCGGACCGCCTACGAGAAGGTGAACCCGGACCGCGACGACCTCCGGGACCTGCTCACCCGGGTCGCGGCCCGGTGCGACGCGTTCCCCGAGTACGCGACCGCCGCGCACTTCGCGCTCGGCAGCGGGTACGCCCGGCTCGCGGAGCTGACCCCCGCCGCCGACGAGGCCCGCACCCACTGGACCCTCGCCCGGCAGCACTTCGACCTGATCACCGCGGAACAGTTGCGGGACCCGGCCGACGGCCCGCGGCTCGCGTTCCGGTCCGCGAAGGCCCGCGCCGGGGTCGGGCTCCCGGCCGCCGCGAGCCCCGCCGACGTCCGGCTCCTCATGAGCCTGCTCGCCGGCTCGCCCGCGAACGAGGACCCGGGCGACGCGCAGCGGCTGCTCGCGGACCTCGCCCTGCGGCTGGCCCCGCCCGACCTCAACGCCGCGAAGGACGCCCTCACCCGGTACCTCACCTCGGCGGGGATCGCCACGCCGCCCGCGTCCCTGGCCCGCGCCCGGCTCCAACTGGCCGACGTCCACGTCCGCCGCAGAGAGCCGGACCTCGCGAGGAAGTGGCTCGAGCAGATCGGCCCGGACGCGCCGCCCGAGGTCGTCGCCCCGGCCAAGGCGCTGCTGGCCCGGGTCCGCATGGCCGACGAGGACTGGCTCGGCGCGGCCCGGGACTGGGAGGCCGTCCGGTCCGCCCCCGGGGCGTCGCAGGAGGCCCGCGCGACCACCGCGTACTACCTCGGCCTGTGCCGGCTGAACACCAAGGATCTCGCGGCGGCCACGAAGCTGTTCGAGGAGTCGGCGAAGGGGACCAACGACGAGGCCCGGTCCGCGTCGATCCGCCTGGCCGAGCTGCTGCTGAAGGGGACCGACGCGGCCGGGCGCGCGGCCGTGCCCGACCTGCTCGCGGCCGCCCTCAAGGGGGTCGCGGCCCGCAAGGACTACACGAACACCCTGATCCCGCTCAACGACCTGCTCCCGGTGTTCGAACTCGGGGTCACGGTGCTGACCGTCGACGGGGCGTACGAGGCCGCGGCGCGGGTCGTGGAGAGCTACGCGGTGGTGGCCCCGAGCCGGGCCCGCGAGAAGAAGGCCGAGACGCTCGCCGCGTGGGCCACCGCCCTCCAGCGGGACGGCAAGGACTTCAAGCCGACGGCGCTGGCCGCGGCCGCCGAGTACGAGGCGCTGGCCGGGTCGCAGCCGGCCCCGACCGCGAAGGTCGACACGCTCCGCCGGGCCGCGGGGATGTACAAGGCCGCCGGCGACCCGGCCCGCACCGTGGCGGTGCTGGAGGCCGCGGTGCAGCTCCCGTCGCTGCCCGACCCGACCGTCAGCGGCGTGCTGGCCGAACTGGCCGAGGCGCTCGTCGCCGGGAAGCGGCCCGGCGACGCGATCAAGGCGCTCAACGAGGCGATGGCCCGGACCACCCCGATCTCGACCGCCGTGCGGTACCGCCTGGGCCGCCAGTTCCTCGACAGCCACAAGCCGGAACTCGCCGACCTCGGCCGCAACCTGCTGGAGCAGGTCGCCAAGCAGGAGACGGTGACCCCGGCGGAGCGCGAGTACCACGAGCTGGCGCTGGTCGGCCTGGGGTACGAGGTGATGCGGACCAACAACTACGCCGAGGCCGAGGTGTGGCTCCGCAAGCAGGTGACCGAGTATCCCGGCGGCCCGGAGGCGCCGCTGGGCCGGCTGTTCCTGGGCATCTGCCTGATCCAGCGGGCCGGCGTGTCCGGGGCCAGCGCCCCCGACGCGGCCAGCGTGACCCGCATGCGGGACGAGGCGATCAAGCTGTTCAAGCAGGTGGTCGCCGACGCCGACGCGAAGCAGAAGAAGGACGGCAAGCTGAGCGAGCGCGACACCTGGGTCCGGCTCCAGGCCGGGCTCCGGGTGCTCCAGACGTACCAGCAGATGCACAACCCGAAGGACCTGCTCGCGGAGGCCCCGGCGCTCCTGGAGCGGCACCGCGGCACCGTCGACGAACTCATCATCCTGAGCCTCGTGTACCACGCGTTCAAGCAGAAGAACGAGCCCGGCCTGTCGCTCCAGACCCGGGACCAGATGAAGGAACTGTTCGACCGCCTGCCGGCCCGCGCGTTCCCGGCGACCAAGGGCGAGTACAGCCGCGAGTACTGGGAGAAGGTGTGGTTCCCGGCCGACCCGAAGTGACGCCGCCCGCGGGCGAGGAGGGGCCGTGGCGCAGAACGTGTTCGACCAGGCGAGCCGGTTCGCGGCCAAGCTCGACCCGCCGGGCTTCCTGGCCTGGCTGCTGGGCACGCCGGCCGAGGGGATCGCGTTCCGCGGCTGGCTCGACACCCGGAGCGTCCCCTTCCCGGCCGACGACGACCGCACCGGCGACACGGTCGCGAGCCTGGAGGACCCGGCCACCCACGGCACCCCGTGGGCCGTCGCCGTCGAGTTCCAGACCGAACCGGACCCGCTCATGTTCGGGCGGCTCCTCGGGTACCTCTCGGCGCTGTGGCTCGCGGCCAAGCCCGACGCGGAGCGGGGGAGCCGGTTCCACGTCGGGGCCGCAGTTGTTAACCTGACAGGTGCGGGGACCGCGTCCCGGCACATGGAGTGGCCCGCGACCGGACTCGCCACGCGCCTCGCGGTGGTGGAGCGCAACCCGGAGCGGGAGCCGGCCGAGCCCCTCCTGGACGAGATCGAGGCCGGGCGGCGGTCGCGGTGCCTGCTGCCGTGGGTGCCTCTCATGGCCGGTGCGGACGCGGCCGGGGTCGCCGACCGCTGGAAGCGCCTCGCCGGGGCCGAGCCCGACCGCCGGCGGCGCTCGGAGTACGCCGGGCTCGCGCTCGTGTTCGCGGAGGCGGCGGCCCGGGCGGACTTCTGGGCCGAGCAGTTGAAGGAGTGGAACATGACCGAGTCGAAGGTGGTCAACGCCTGGATCGCACAGGGCGAGGCCAAGGGCCGGGCGACGGGCCTTGTTGAGGGCGAGGCCAAGGGCCGGGTCGAGGGCCGGGCCGAGATGCTACTCGACCTCCTCGCCGATAAATTCGGTGCGGTGCCCCCGGACCTCGAAGCCCGGGTCCGCGCGACCACGGCCGAGGACCGGCTCCGGGCGTGGGCCGGGGCGGCGGCTCGGGCCGGGTCGCTCGCCGAGTTCCGCCAGCAGGCCGGGCTCTGATCGGTCCGAATCCGCGGACCGGCATTTTTTCGCGGCCGCGGCGGCGTATACTTCACCTACCGGGGGCGATCTGGCATCGACCGGGCTTCGGAAGTGTTTGGTTGCGTGTCGTGGTTGATCGATAGGCCACGTAAAAAGTCGATCAAATAGTAACTGCTGAACCGCAGTTCTCCCTCGCGGCTTGACCGCGAGCCGTTCCGGCAGCTTCGCCCAAGAGGGGCCGGTTCGGACACAATTTGGGCTCGTGGGAACCTGAGCGTCGGGGACACCACCCGACCCGCCTCGGCGGCCGTTCCTGCTAAAAAACTCTGGCCGATAGTTGTCCCGGGATCCTGCTTGTCGGAGTCCGGACCAACGAACGCGGCGTGACCGCAAGGTGCGCGCCGAGAATTGACAGGCTACACACGTAGACGCCGGCACGGATGTGCCACGGGACCGGGGTTCGATTCCCCGCGCCTCCACTCACGAGGGGTTACAGTGAAAACTGTAACCCCTCGTCATTTCTGCACTCGTGACTCTCACACCTCTCGGATTGCCTCCCTCTACGGGTTGGCGCGCCGTACCGCACCGTCCGAGCGCCGGGCACGGGCCGGCCGCGGGGTACTCCCGAAGGGCCGCCGGGACCGTCGCGCCCCGCGATGCAGGGGTGTCACCCCGCCTCCGGGCCAACAGGTCACCGCACCGCGGTCACCGACGCGGCCGACTTTTCTCTTCCCCGGGTGGCTCCCAAATCGATCGAATCAATGCGGTCCGACGTGGTAGGCCCACCCCGATCAGACTGCTCAGAATCGTTACCTTTTTTCCGCAGAACATTAACCTCGGCGGCAACAATCATGTGTTGTCATTCGGCACCCCGGGACAGGTCGTCGGGGTGCGGCGCGATCGGTTCCCACGGAGATCATTTCCATGTCTCGGTCCGGCCCCAAACAGTTCGGGTTCACGTTGATTGAGCTCCTCGTTGTCATCGCGATCATCGCGGTCCTGATCGGCCTCTTGCTCCCAGCCGTGCAGAAGGTCCGCGAGGCCGCCGCCCGGCTCAAGTGCCAGAACAACCTCAAGCAACTGGCCCTCGGCCTCCACAACCACCACGACGCGCAACTGAAGTTCCCCCCCGGGGCGAGCACCCTGGACGAGGCCCCGCAGATCCCACTGTCAACCACAGGATCGACCCCGGGAGACAAGACCAATGGCTTTGTCAATGCGAACGACCGCATATCGGGGGCACCGTGGACGGTCCGGGTTCTCCCGTACATTGAGCAGGGAACGATCTACGATCAGTTCGACCAAACCGCGGCCTTCATGTCTTTCGGGGGCAACTACACCGTCGGGACACGGAACATGAACGCCGCCCGGCAGCGGAACGTCCGGTTCGAGTGCCCGACTGACCCGAACTCGAACGAGGCGAACTTCAACAGCAACTACTTCGGCGTGCAGGGCGGTTGCACCAACCCCAACAACGTGTGGAATCTCAACTCCGAGGGGTGCGTGACAGGGGCCTCCTTCTTCGGTGGGCTCCTCAGCATCAACGGTGCCCTGCCCGTCAACGGCCGCGTGTCCCTTGACGCGATCTCGGACGGGACGACGAACACGATCCTGATCGCCGAGACAAAGTACATGCAGATCAAGTCGGCGACGCAGGCGCAGTTCTGGTACTCCTGGGCGTCGGGGATCAACATCGCCTTCGACACCGCCTCTGGTGGCTCGGCGGACGGCAAAAAGTACCGGTACAAGGTCAGCCTCGTAGCCCTGGTCGATCAGCCCAACATTCTGGTGTTCAACGCGGCCGCCGCCAACAGCAAGGCCGGCGGCGACTACATGAGCCGCTACACCGGCAGCTACCACTCGGGCGGGATCAACGTCGCCAACTGCGACGGGTCGGTCCGGTTCATCTCGGACTCGGTGTCGCCGGCCGCGTTCCGCTCCGCGGGCAAGATCGCGGACGGCGGGCCGGTGGGGGGGATCAACTGATGAACCGCTACTTCACGCTCGCGATCGCGATCGGCCTCGTCGCCTTGGCCGGGTGCGGCAAGAAGGAAGGCCACCTCTCCGGGACGGTCACGTTCAAAGGCAAGCCGGTCGAGAGCGGCGAGATCATTTTGTCCCCCGACGGAAGCCGGGGGAACAGCGGCCCCGGGGTCATGGTCCCGATCGAGCGCGGGACCTTCCGCACCCCGACCCAGCGCGGGCATTGGGGAGGCCCGTACCTGGCGCGGGTCACGTGCTACAAGGGTCAGGACACCCTCATCGGCGGCTACGAGATGCAGATCGACCTGCCCGAGGGCGACACTACGTACGACCTTGTGATCCCCGACGAGGCGGCCGCCAAGTAGCCGCCCGCTTCCGCCCGCGAGCCGGACCGCCGACCCGCGGGCGGGGCGAGTGGATTCGTTACCGATTTTCCCGCATCAGATAACCGGGCGGTTTACGATTTGGGTCGTGCCCCCGCGGGTTACCGGTGCGAGACGCCTCGCGCGTCCCACCGCCCCGACGGGTCGAACGCACCGGTTCGCCGTGGCCCACTTCGGGGCCGGCCCGCCCCTTCAGGAGAATCTCCATGTCGCTCCGTCGCGTCGTTCTGGTCGCCGGCCTGCTGCTGGCGATGGCCCACTCGGCCACGCTGTCCCTTGCCCAGGAGGGGGCGAAGGCGCCCCCGCCGGGGGGCCGGGGCGGCACGCCCAGCGCGGCCGCGGATCTGGCGGCGAAGCTGACCCCGGCCGGCGAGGCGCTCCGCGCCCGCTACGCCGAGGCGCTCAAGGCGCTTCAGGTCGAGGTCGCCGCGGCCCTTCCGGCCGTCGACGCGCAGAAGCTGGCGGTACTGGAGAGCGCCCGCGCCGCGGCGAAGACCGCGACGGACGAGCGGGCCAGGGCCCAGGCGAACCTGGGCAAGGTCCGCGAGGCCCAGGCCCTGGTAGAGCACGCCAAGGGCAAGTGGATCGGCGGGGCCGAGAAGGGGATCGCCCAGGCCCAGGCGGCCCAGAAGAAGGCGGCCACGGACGCCGAGCGCGCGGCGGCCGCGGCGGACCTCGCCAAGTGGCAGGCGAACAAGGAGGACGGCCTCAAGGCGCTCAAGGAGCGCCAGGCCGCACTGGACAAGGTCAAGGCCGATGAGGCGAAGCTGCGGGAGGTGAGCCAGGTCGCCGAGGCCGCGCTCGCGAAGGCGCAGGCCGACGAGATCGCGGCGGCGAAGGTCATCCTGGGCGACGCCAAGTCGGTCCTCGCGGACGACAAGCTGGAGCCGAAGCTCGTCAAGGCGGCGCTCCTCGCCGAGGCGACCCCGCTGGGCCTGGCCCAGTTCGCCCAGCACGGCTCGGAGCAGCAGGCCCTGGTCGACAGGCTGCTGGCCGACCCCGAACTGATGAAGGAGATGCTGGCGGCGGGCGGGGCCGCGGGCGGCCGGTACGGCCACGCCGCGCAGATCCTCGCTGACATCCAGAAGGCGAGCCCGCGGGCCGGCAAGGGGTTCCTGTACCGCGTGGCGGTGGCCACGGGCCTGGCGCACGCGGTGCCGATCGCGCAGCGGAACGCCGAGGCCGAGACCGACGCGCTGGCCGCCGTGGACCCGGTGAAGCGGTACCTGCACTACGAGAAGGCGTACCTGAGCGGCGAACTCGACGCCGCGTTCCCGAAGCTGACGACCTGGGAGTACCGGTTCGTCGTCGACAGCTACGCCCCCGACGAGGTGCTCGCCTGGGGCCGCGAGATGCTGCGGAACTACCGCCCGGACCACGTCACCAACCCCGACTACGGGTGGCGGTACTCGGGGGCGGTCCGGACCGACGTGGCGTACCGGCACTCGAACGAGTACACGGACAGCGCCGACCTCGGGTTCTTCCAGAACGTGTGCAAGAACGGCGGGATCTGCGGCCGCCGGGCGTTCTTCGGGCGGTACATCGTGCAGGCGTTCGGGCTCCCGGCCCGGCCGTTCACCCAGCCCAAGCACGCGGCCATCGTGCGGTGGACCCCGGCCGGCTGGGTGGTGAACCTGGGCGCGGGCTGGCCGAGCGGCTGGTTCCGCGAGCAGACCGGGCCGGAGTTCCTGCTGGACACGCAGGCCCGGCGGCTCCCCCGGGAGTACCAGCGGGTGCTGCGGGCCGAGTGGGTGAGCACCGTCCTCGGGGAGCAGAAGGCGGCCACCAAGAAGGACGGCACCGTCGGGGTGTGGAAGCAACTGGCCGATCTCGAGAAGAAGATGATCGTCGCGGCGGCGAACCCGAAGGAACTGGCCGCCCTCGGGACCGACCTGGCCGAGGCGAACGAGTCCGACGACAAGAAGGCGGCCGCCGTCGAGAGGGCGACCGTCACCGACGCCGACAAGAAGATCGCGACGGGTGCGAACGGCGAGATCACGGTCCCGGCCGCGGCGTGCGGCGGGGGCAACCACCTCGTCAAGAGCCACACGGGCGGGCTGCAGATGATCTGGGGCGGCAAGCCCGTGAACTGCGTCGTCGAGGTCCCGCAGGCCGGCACGTACCGGCTCGCGGCGCGGGTGGTCACGGTCCACGGCGACCAGACCCTGGCGCTGACCCTCAACGGCGGCAAGAAGCCCGTTGACGTTCCCGTCCCGTTCACGGTCGGGGCGTGGCAGAAGACCGAGCCGGTCGAGGTCACGCTGGTCCAGGGGAAGAACACGCTGACGTTCGCGAAGCCGGCCCAGGTGTTCGCGCTGAAGGACTTCACCCTCACCCCGGTGAAGTAGTTCGGCCCGGCGACCGTTGACGCGCGTTTCGGCCACCCGGGAACGGGTGGCCGTCTCGTTGACCGGGTCCGCTGCGGACCGGGCGGAGCGAACTGGCGGGCGACCGCCCCCGGCCCGTATCATCTCACCATGAACCCCACCGCCCCGCTGCCCGAGCGCGCCGCCGAGTTCCGCACGCGGTTCGCCGCGCTCGAGGCCGAGATCGGCAAGGTCATCGTCGGCCAGCGCGACACCGTCCGCGGCGTCCTCACCGGCCTGTTCGTCGGCGGCCACGTCCTCCTCGAAGGCGTCCCCGGCCTCGGCAAGACGCTGCTGGTTCGCACGCTCGCCGACGCGCTGGCGCTGTCGTTCAACCGCATCCAGTTCACCCCGGACCTCATGCCCTCGGACGTGACGGGCACGAACATCATCACCGAGAGCGCCGACGGCAAGCGCGACTTCCGGTTCCAGACCGGCCCGCTGTTCGCGCAGATCGTGCTCGCCGACGAGATCAACCGGGCCACGCCGAAGACGCAGTCGGCGCTGCTCGAAGCGATGCAGGAGCACAGCGTCACCGTCGCCGGGGTGGTGCGGATCCTCGACGAGCCGTTCTTCGTGCTGGCGACGCAGAACCCGATCGAGCAGGAGGGCACGTACCCGCTGCCCGAGGCGCAGCTCGACCGGTTCCTGTTCAAGTTGCAGGTGCCGTTCACCACCCGCGAGGAACTGATGGCGGTGCTGGACCGCACGACGCGCGGCGACGCGGGCCGGGCTTCAAAAGTAATGGACGGCGCCGAGGTCGCGACGTGGCGGCGGCTGATCCGCGACGAGGTGATCGTGCCGACGCCGGTGAAGGACTACGCGGTCCGCCTGCTGCTCGGCACGCACCCCGGCAGCCCGTTCGCGGTGCCCGAGGTGAACCGGTTCGTGCGGGCCGGCGGCAGCCCCCGCGGCGCACAGGCGCTGCTGCTCGCCGCAAAGGTCCGGGCGGTCCTCGACGGCCGGTTCAACGCCTCGTTCGACGACGTGAAGCAGGCCGTGAAGCCGTCGCTGCGGCACCGCGTGCTGCTGAACTTCGAGGCCCAGGCCGAGAACATGGCCAGCGACGCCGTCCTCGACGCGGTCCTCACCGGGGTGAAGGAACGGGAGGGGTAACGACCCGGGCGATTCTCTGGGCTTCACCCCCTCACCCGCCGCTCGAAGACTCGCGGCGACCTCTCCCCCGAGACCGGGGGCGAGGTGGGGCTCACCGGTTCTCTCCCACGATCACCCTTCCGCCGAGCGACGGGGAGCGCCGCAGGCAACACCTCTCCCCCGGTCCGGGGGGAGAGGTCGCGACGAGGCTCTGCGAGTCGCGGGTGAGGGGGCGCGACGCGAACCCCTCCCCCACCGCGTCTTCCCGTTCCGTCGCCGCGTTGAACCCGGGCTCACCACCGCACCGACAGGTTCTCGCCGAAGCGCTCTCGCAACTGCTCCGTCACGCCCTCGGACAGTTGCGGGCCGGCGGTTTTGTTGTTCCACAGTTCCAGCACCTTGAGCCTCGCGAACGCCGGGTTGTCGAGCAGCGCCCGCGCGTCGTCGTCGGTCACGGTGCTGCTGCTGATCCGCAGCGATTCGAGGTTCGTGAGGCGGCGGCACCGGCACAGCGCGCTGGTGTCGCCGCCGCTCGGCGCCCAGAGCACCCGCACCCGCGACAGCACCGGCTCGTTGTAGAACGCGGGCTGGTCGAACCCCGCCGGTAAGCGGTCGAGCAGGTCGAGCGACTCCAGCCTCGGGAACCGGGCGCTCTCCAGCACCCGCAGCACCCCGCGGTGCGTGTACGCGACGCGCGGCGAGCCGGCCCGCAGGCCGACCGTGCGGAGGTTCGGGAACGCCGCCGACTTCGCGAGGGCGGCCAGCCCGGCGTTCGTGCAGCGGAGGTCGGTGACGAGCACCCGCGACAATCTCGCCCCGCACGGCGACCGGGCGAGTTCCCGGAGGCCGGCGTCGTCGAGCTTCCCGCCCAGCCAACACAACTCCGCGAACCACTCCAGCGCCGCCGAACCGGCGACCGCCCCCGGCCGCGCCGTGCGGCCGGTGAGCAGCAGGGTGTGCGCCCCGACGAGGGGGAGCCGCTCGGCGAGCGCCCGCTGGTGGTCCTTCTTGAGGAACGCCCCCGCGGTGCAGTACCAGTGTTCGAGCAGCCCGCGGTTGAACTCGTGCATGCTGTTCAGCGGCGCGAGCGGCCCGAGCCACGCCCTGACGTGCTTCGTGTGCAGCGCCTTCGCCCGCTTGTGGGCCGGAGTCTTCTTGGCCCACTTCGGGAGCCGGCCCAGTTCGCACTGGAGGCGGATGAACGCGGCGCGGGCGCGGTCGTGCGCGTCGCCGTGCTCGTCGAGCCAGTCGGCGAGCGCGAGCCGCGGCGTGTCCTCGGCCGGGTCGGCGAGGATGGCCGCCATCAGTGCGCGCCGGTCGTCCATCGGGTGAGCGCTCCGTTCGGTCGCAGACGCGGGACCAGACGCCTTCGGCGACAGAGGACAGAGGACAGAGGACAGGAAAGCAAAGAGCGGGCACGGGCACGGGCACGCACGCGGGCACGGATCGAACCTCAGGCGCACCGACGGTGCGGCGTCTTCCCGTTCTTCCTCCGTGCCCCAGCCCGTGCCCGTGCCCGACTGTCTTCCCCGGCTTCCTGCCCTCTGCCCTCTGCCCTCTGCCCTCTGTCCTCTGCCGCCGAAGGCGTCACTCCTTTGCGGCCTTCTCGGCCTCGTTCTTCACGTACTCCTTGAACGCGGCCATGTTGTACGAGACGAACATGAAGGCGTGGTGCAGCGCCTGGTACGTCTCGTCCCCGGGGTCGTCGGCGTAGTCCTTGCGGAGCGCGTACAGGCGGGCGAGCAACTGGTCGGCGGTCATCATCTCACGGTTCCCCTCGGATTCACGTTTCGCGGCCCGAATGCCGATAGTTTACCCGGCTTGACAGGCTCTGGCCCGGGGTGCTACGTTCCCGCGCACACGGCGCAACCACAGGTTAGCCCACCCATGATCCGCCGCACCAGTCAAACGCTCACGATCTGGTTCGTCGCCTGGGACGTCGCGCTCACCGCGGTCGCGTGGCTCGCGTCGTACTGGGTCCGGTTCGGGTCCGGCCTGTTCGCCCCGGACCCGGACGCCCCGCAGCCGCCGTTCGAGCGGTACGTTGGGAACCTCCCGCTCGTCGCCATCCTCGCGGCCGTCACCTACCGCTTCGCCGGCATGTACGAGATCCACCGGCTCCGGCGGTTCCGCGAGGAGCTGGTCGCGGTCGGCAAGGGCGTCGGGCTCATGGCCCTGGTGGTGATGGCGACCAGCTTCGCCCGCCAGAACCACTACGAGTCGCGGCTCGCGATGGCCGCGTTCGTCGGGACCGCGCTCGTCAGCGTCGTGTTCACCCGCCGCATGTCGTGGAAGGCCGTGCGGCTGCTGCGCGCCAACGGCGTGAACCAGAGCCGCGCGCTCGTCGTCGGGTCGGGCCGGCTCGCCCGCCGCACCGTCCGCACGCTCCGGGCCGTGTCGTGGTCCGGGATCAAGCCGGTCGGGTACGTCGAGGACGACGCGCACCGGGCCGCCGCCACCGACCTGCCGGTCCTGGGCGACATCGGCGACCTCCGCGAACTCGTCGCGAAGTACAACATCCACCACGTGTTCGTCGCGCTGCCGCTCAACCGCTACGGGCTCGCCCGGCGGGTGTTCGCCGAGCTGTCGCAGGTGGTCGTGGACGTGCAACTCGTCGCCGACGTGCCGCAGATCGCCGGCATGGCGTTCCACACCACGCACCTCCACGGGATGACCGTCGTGGGCCTCCGCGAGAGCCCGCACCACGGGCTGAACGTCGTCGTGAAGCGGTTCATGGACATGCTGCTCGCGACCGTCGCGCTCGCCGTGCTCGCGCCGGTGATGGGGCTGATCGCCGCCCTCATCAAGATCACGAGCCCCGGGCCGGTGTTCTACCGGCAGGAGCGGTGCGGGCTCAACGGCGAGCCGTTCAACATGCTGAAGTTCCGCACCATGCGGGCCGACGCGGAGAAGAACGGCCCGCAGATGACGGCCGTGAACGACCCCCGCAAGACGTGGCTCGGCGCGGTCCTCCGGGCGACCAACCTGGACGAACTCCCGCAACTGTTCAACGTGCTCCGCGGCGACATGAGCCTGGTCGGCCCGCGGCCCGAGCGGCCGGTGTTCGTGAACCAGTTCTCGAAGACGATCCCGGGGTACATGGCCCGGCACGCGGTGAAGGCCGGGATGACCGGGTGGGCGCAGGTGAACGGGTGGCGGGGCAACTCGTCGCTCCGCCGCCGGGTCCAGTTCGACCTGTACTACATCACCCACTGGAACCCGGTGTTCGACCTGCGGATCATGTTCCTCACAGTCTGGCGGATGCTGTTCCAGAAGCAGAAGCACGCGTACTGAGCGCAGGCGAGCGGCGTGGGCGTGAGCCTCGATTGGCGAACCCTGAGCGCCAGCGAGGGGGTGAGCGTCACCCCCTCGCTGGCGCTCAGGGTTCGCCCGGCACCTACTCACGCCCCGCGCCTTGCCCACCCCCGGCGCGCCCGGGTATCATCCCCGTGCGTGCGTTTCGGTCCGCCACGTCTCGCGCTCGGGTCCACTCACCATGCTCCGACTCACGATGACCGCCGCGGCGCTGGTCGCCGTCGCGCACTCCGCGGTCGCACAGCCGACTGGCTCCCTCCCGCCGAACCCAGCCCAGAGCCGGCTGACAGACCCCGGCCTGAAGCACGTCCCGACGGACTCCTTCATGTTCGTGTCGGTCAAGATCTCCAAGCTGTGGGACAGCCCCGCGGCGAAACCGTTCCGCGACTGGGTCGCCACGCAGCAGAAGGACGGTGTCCTCGATTCGATGGTCGGCCTCCCATTGTCGGACATCGACCGCGTCACGTTCGTCGTCTCGGCGCTGGACTCGGGGAACGACGAGGACGAGCCGTTCGCCATCGTCACGACCCGCGAGAAGTACTCCGACGCGGCCGTGCTCAGGGCGCTTGCCGGCGGGTTGGGCGACGGGAAGCCGCTCAAGCTCACCGGCCGCGCGGCCCAATTGCCATACGGGCATGGGCTGTTCCACACGGTGATCTTGGCGAACGACCGGACGCTCGTGTTCACGAAAGTGAGCCTCGATGAGAAGCAAGCGGCGGCGCTCGTCGCCCGGCTCGCGCCCCGCAAGGGCGTCGGACCGCTCTCCGACCCACTGGCCCAGGCGGCGGCCCACGACATCGCCGCCGGCGCGAACCTGAAAGCCTTGGAACCGCTCGCACCGAAGATCGCGAAGGATGAGGGGCTCGCCCCCTTCCTCGTACTGCTCAAGGCGAAGACGGTGACATTCACCGCGGACGTCGGCAAGACGGCGAACGGCAAACTCGTGATGACCTTCCCCGACGCGGCGACGGCGAAGCTGGCCTCCAAGGCTCTGGAAGACGGGATGAAGCTGGCCGCGGACGAGTTGGCCCGCCGCCGCATTGGGGACTGGGCGACGCCCGTCGAGAGGTTCGTCTTCGGACGGTTCGTGGATGTCCTCAAGAGCGCGAAGGTGGCGGTGGACGGGTCAAACCTCGTCGCGACTGGCGACGTGCCGTACGCCGACGAGTTCGCCAAACTCGTCGGCGAGTTGCCCAAGTCGCTCAAGGCCGACATCATCGACGGCACCGCGAAGAACAACGTCAAGCAACTCGCGCTCGCGATGCACAACTTCGAGAGTGCGAACGGCTACCTCCCCGGCGAAGTCGCGGGCGACAAGAATAAGCCCTTCGCTTGGGGCTGGCGCCTCCACGTCCTGCCGTACCTCGAACAAGGGCCGCTCTACAACAAACTCGACACGACGAAGCCCTGGGACGACCCGGTCAACTTGAAGGTGCTCGAAGAAATGCCGATGCCCAAGGTGTTCGAGCACCCCGGGCGGCCGGCACCGAAGGGGCACACGTACTTCCGCATCTTCTCCCTGCCGAAGGGCGCGAAGGGCACCGACCTGCCGCTGTTCGAGGAAGGGAAACGCGGGCCGAGGATCACCGACGTCACCGACGGGCTGTCGAACACGCTGATGATCGTGGAGGCGGGCGAGGCGGTGCCGTGGTACAAGCCGGACGTGCTCGCCTACGACGGCAAGCTCCCGCTCCCGCAACTCGGCGACAAGGACGCCGACCTGTTCCTCGCCGCGCTCGCCGATGGCAGCGTGCGCACGTTCAAGCCGAACAAGCTCGGCGAGAAGACGCTGCGGGCGCTCATCACCCGCGCCGGCGGCGAGGTGATCCCGGACATCGACCGGTGAATCGCGGATTGGTCCGGACTTTTGCCGCGTGGCGAATGGCGGGAGAAGTTCGCGACAAGTTTCAACCGGACCACATGTTAAGATCATTCAAACAATATTTACTCCGATCTTGTGTGGTTGATTCCCGAAATCTCGAATGGTTCGGGAAGGGGTGTGGATGCCTCGTCCCGAACCAATGAGAGCCCGCGACCCGGTGGCTTCATGAACCCCTCTTCCGATGACGCCCATGACGGCCTGCTCCGCGACCTTGGCCTGAAGCGGCTCAGGCCCGTGTGGGCGAAGTTCGAAATCTTCTTCGGCCTGGGCGCGGTCGGCGGGAGCGTGTTCGGGGGCCTGTACCTGGCCGCCAACGCGAACCCCTCCGGGTGGTTGTGGCCGTGCCTCACCGTAGTCTTCACGCTCGGCGGGTACCTGGCGCTCGCCGGTCACCGCAGTCACCTGTATCAATCGAGTAACCGGCTCGCGGCGCACCTCGCCGACCTGATCCGGAAGCCCCCTCACGCTGGCTGAGAACCGCCATGAGCATTCTGGTCGACTCGAACACCACGGTCATCTGCCAGGGGATCACCGGCAAGTCGGGCACGTTCCACACCGACCAGTGCCTGCTGTACGGGTCGAAGTTCGTGGGCGGCGCGACCCCGGGCCGGGGCGGCGTCACCTGGGAGGGGCCGCAGTCGAAGGCCAAGCTCCCGGTGTTCAACACGGTCGCCGAGGCGGTGCGGAAGACCGGCGCGACCGCGAGCATGGTGTTCGTGCCGCCGCCGATGGCCGCCGACGCGATCATGGAGGCCGCCGACGCCGGCATCACCCTCATCATCGCCATCACCGAGGGCATCCCGGTCCTCGACATGTCGCGGGCCAAGCGGTACCTGAAGACCAAGCCCGGGGTGCGGCTCATCGGGCCGAACTGCCCCGGCGTCATCACCCCCGGGCAGTGCAAGATCGGCATCATGCCGGGCTACATCCACAAGCCGTGCCAGCCGGGCGAGAAGGGGGTCGGGGTCATCAGCCGGTCCGGCACGCTCACCTACGAGGCCGTGTTCCAGCTCACCTCGCTGGGCCTCCCGCAGTCGACGTGCGTGGGGATCGGCGGCGACCCGGTCAACGGCACGAACCAGATCGACATGCTGGAGATGTTCCAGAACGACCCGGGCACGTCGGCGATCCTGATGATCGGCGAGATCGGCGGGAACGCCGAGGAGCTGGCGGCCGAGTACGCGGCCAAGCACGTCACGAAGCCGCTGGCAGCGTTCATCGCCGGGCAGACGGCCCCGCCGGGCCGCCGCATGGGCCACGCGGGCGCGATCATCTCGGGCGGCAGCGGCAGCGCGGCCGACAAGATCGCGGCGCTGAAGAAGGCCGGCATCGAGATCGCCCCGACCCCGGCCGACCTGGGCTCCGCGGTGCAGAAGGCGATCGCTGCCAAGAAGTGACCGCGGCGAAGACGGTCCGGCGAGCGGGGGGGTGAGCCCCCCGAGTTCTTCCCCTCACTGCTCCCTCGGGGCTCACGCCCCCGCTCGCCCGAACCGCCCGACCGCGAAACGGAACAGGTCGCTGGACTCCCCACCGTTCCTGGGGGATAATCGAGCCGTCACCCGGCCCCTGGGCGCGCCACAATGACCCTCGTCGGACAGCCCCCCCAATCGGACGCCCTCGAAGCGGCCCTGGAGCAACTCGCCCACGGCGACCTCGACGGGGCCGAGGCCACGGTGCGGCAGGCGGCGCGGGCGGCCAAGGCCGAGTTCGGGTCCGGGTCGCCGGAGCTGGCCCGCGGGTACGCCGACATGGCCCGGTTCCACTTCCGGGCCGGCCAGTTCGAGCGGGCCGCCCAGGAATTCCAGCACGCCGCCAAGGGGCCGATGCCGCCCGACCGCCCGGCCCGCGAGGACCGGCTCACGTTCCTGTTCGGGTTCGGCGCGGCGCTCGCCGCCGACGGCCAGCTCGCCGACGCCGAGACGATCCTCCGCCAGTGCCTCGCGTACGCCCGGAACCTCCACGGCGCGCAGTCGGCCCACGCCTTCGTCGCGCTGGTGCCGCTCGCCGACGTGCTGCTGCTCCAGGGCAAGACCGCCGACGCCGCACGGCTCGCGAACGAGGCGTACGACGGCCTGTGGCGGCTCGGCGACCCCATGTTCACCAGCGCCGTCGGCACCCGGGCCGAAGCGCTCAAGGCGCTCGGGCAGACCGAGAGCCCGTTCCCCGACTTGAACGACCTGCCCGACGAGATGGTGGCGGCCGCCGTTTCGACCACCCTGACCCGGGCGGGCCTCGGCGACCCGGCCCGGGTCCGCGCCGTGTTCGCCGACCTGCTCCGGTTCGTCGACGGCAAGTACGGCCACGACCACCCGCTGACCCGCGACGCGGTGGCGGCGGTGGCCCACCACGAGGCGGCCGTGGCCGGCGACGCCGACGACCGGGTCCACCGCACGGCGGTCCGCCGGGCCGTGTGGTCCTACGCCGTCGGCCGGCTCCCCGGCGGGCTGCTGGCGAACCTCGACGTGCGGGTCGAGGGCGACGGGACCATCCACCTGGCCCCGCACCTGACCCGCGACGCCTCACAGGACGAACTCGACCTGATCGAGCACACGCTCACCGACGCGGTGGACGACATGTTCGCCCGCCCCGCCGTCGTGGGCTGATCGACCCGCCCCTCCCTTAACCCCGCCGCACCATGCGACCCGCCGCACTCGCACTCCTGACCGCGGCCCTCGCGGTCGCCGCCCTGCCGGCGGCCGACACCGGCCGGCTCCGGCCCGACCCGGTCCCCCCGCCGGAGCTGCCGCGGTTCGCCCGGATCGCCGACGTGCGGGCGATCCTCGACGAGGTCGCGCTGCCGCCGCTCCCGTTCGAGCAGAACCCGGCCGCGGCCCCGAACTTCCCGTTCCCCGCCGAGCGGCTCAGGCACTACGGCCCCGACGGCACCCCCGACGACGCCCGCGCCGCGCCCGAAAAGTTCCCGCTCCGGGCCGGGGTGCTGCGGGCGCTCGGCACGCTGCGGAAGATCCCGGTGCTCGGCGCGCCCAAGAGCGCGCTGGCGATCACCCAGGTGCCGAGCCCCACCAGCGACAAGTTCAAGGTGCTGGTGCTGAAGACGCAGGACGTGGTGGCGGTGACCGTGGCCGAGTTGGAACTCGAGATCGACGCGCTCATCGAACTCAAGGGGCAGCGGGCGGCCGAGCCGCGGCGGTGGCAGGCCCACTACGACTACGCGCTGGCCCAGGTCCGCCGCCGGCTCGTGTTCGTCCACGAGTACAACAAGGCGCTGGGCGACACCCGCACCGAGACGATGCCGGACCTGCCCCCGGACTCCCCGGGCTGGACCCTGGTGCCGACCGAGAAGCTCCACTCGGGCCGGAGCGTCAAACAGGTGCTGGAGGCGGCGACCGACGGGTTCACGGCGCTCGCCGAGGACTGCAAGGGGACGCCGTGGGAGGGGCTCGCGACCCGGGCGCTGGCCGTGCCGCCGGGGCTCCGTTGGGAGCCGCTCCCGCCGAAGTGACGAATGCCTGGGTTCCTGGCGAGCGGGGGGGGGGGGGGGCCCCCCCCCCACCACCGGTCCACAGGGGGAGCACCGAACCCCACCGCCCCCAAACACACGCCAAAAAGCCCAGGGGCGCCCCCCCCCCGCACCACCC
>NZ_JBHYGG010000302.1:0-64890 GCF_051859125.1 Gemmata sp. | reverse complement strand
GACGTGAGTCCCCCGGTGGAATCGCGTTTCCACCGGGGGACTCACGTCCCCCGCTCGCCCAAATCCAGAGGCATCAGAAGATGGGGGCCGCGCCCCGTCGCCTCACCCGTGCGGCGGGCCGGCGATCTTGAACGCGAGCCACACGCCGAACACGCCCGCGAGCACCGACCCGACCGCGTACACCGCCGCGAGCCAGCCCTTCCCGTCGCGGATCAACTCGAACGCCTCCAGGCTGAACGTCGAGAACGTCGTGAACCCGCCGCAGAACCCGGTGCCGAGCAGCAGGTACCAGGTCCGCTGCGCCGGGTCCGGGTGGCGCAGGAACGCCGCCGCGACGAGCCCCAGCACCACCGACCCGCTCACGTTGATGATGAGCGTCGCGAACGGGAACTCGACGCCGCCCTGCGCCCACGCGACGACCTTCCCGAGCCAGTACCGGGCGTTCGCCCCCATGCCGCCGCCGACGGCGAGGAGCGTGACCGGGTGGGCGGCAACCGCAACGAGCCAGTCGGGCATCGTCACTCCCACTCGAACTTGGCGCGGAGCGTCTCGCCGGCCGAGAACTCCAGTTGCACCGCGTCGCCGACCAGCGTGAGCGGGAGCAGCGCGTTCCCCTCGCCGTCGATCGTGGACGCGCGGAACGGGTCGCGGGCGAACCGCACCTCGGCCGCGCCGCCGAACCCCGCCGACTCGATGGCCCGCAGCGCCACCGCCCGGTTCGCCCCGTCGCCCGCGGCGCACGGCTGGAGCGACGTCACGATCAGGCTCGGCATGTCCACGTGCGCCAGCCACCCCGACACGCCGAAGTGCGGCGGGCCCTTCTCCGTCTCGACGATCGGGGTCGGGGACACCCACCCGGCCGCCGTCTGCATCGGCACGTCGCGGTCGGTCGCGAGCAGCAGGTCGAACGACCGCGATTGCTCGCCCTCGGGCACGAGGATCACGTCTGCCATCCGGTTGCCGTGGCGCTGGATGAACGGGAGCCCGCCGGTGAACAGGAACGACCGCTCGGAGCCGAGCCGCACCTCGAGGTAGTCCGGTGACACGGGGCGGGTCACCCCGGTCTGCGTGTTCGCGCCGTTGACCCCGCGGAACAACACGCCGCGCTCGTCGCGCCACCCGAACCGGGCCGCGTAGAAGGCGTGCCACGGGTAGCCCGTCGGCTCGTGCTTGACGTCGATCTCGACGCACAGTTCCAGCACCGGCCGGCCGAGCCAGGCGCGGAACCGCTGCCGGAACGTCGCCAGCACCTCGTCGCGGTCGTTCACCAGGTCGCCGGTGCTGACGATCTCGCCGAGCGCCGCGCCGCTGTTGGTCACCGAGACGTCGCGGGCCACCATCTTGCTGCCCGGGTTGAACACGAGCTGCTGCCCGAACCGGGTCTGCCGGGTCCGCATGTCGCGGAACGAGCGGATGCCGCCGGTGCCCGAGTCGATGTCGCACTCGAAGAACTCGTTGCGGACCGTGAGACCGTCGGCGAGCTTCATCTTCGGCTTCGGCGGCGCGGCGTTCCCCCCGCGCGGCACCCACGCGAACCCGAGCGACGGCACCTCGACCACGAGCCGCGCCGTGCCGTCGGCGGTGAACTCTGCGGCCTTCACCGGGTCGGCGACCGCGATCGCGCCGCGGAACCCCGGCACTTCGAGTGCGACCCGGCGAGTGAACCCGCACGGGTTGAACAGCAGCAGCCCGGGCTGCCCGTCGGCCGATCGCGTTTGGATGCGCGAAGCGAGCTTCTTGGCCCACGATGCTTCGATCTGTTCGAGGCGATTCGCCGGCTCCGGGCTCCCGACCCCGGACTCCTGATTGACCCCCGCGGTCTCGATCTCGGTCTCGACCGCGGCGAGGTCGGCGAGCAGCTTCGCCTCTTCTTCGCCGGGGCTCGGCGTTACGGAGCGGTGCAGCGAAGCGAGCGTGTACGCCGAGTCGATGCGGCGGCGCAGGCGGAGGTGGCGTGCGAACCCGGACACCGGCTCGCGCCGCCGCTGGTTCGTGACGCGGTCGTCGAGGTAGTCGTTGAAGAACTCGTCGGCCGGCTGCGTGCCGATGTAGTCGCCGCTGGTCGCGTCGGTGAAGTACCGGCTCAGGTTGATGAACTCGCCGAACACCGGGCACAGGTCGCCCAGCGCGAGCAGGTCGCGGTACGAGGCGAACGCTTGCTCGCCCTTGTGAGCAAGCGCAATAGTTGGAGCCGAGTCGGTGCTCGTCGCCTGGTGCATGTGGTAGACGAGGTTGAAGAACGTCATCGGGTCGTGCGCCGGGAGCGGCTCGCGGCAGAAGGCGTCGATGGCGCGGCCGTCCGGCCCCGGCCAGTTCACCGCCGTCGAGCGGATCGTCGGGATCAGGGCGGCGTCGCGGCTGATGAGCACCGCGTGCTTGTACCCCATGTGGTGGAGCCACCCGGGCAGTTGCGGGTGGAACGCGCTGGTCGTGCGGTTGTAGACCGCGGCGTCGGCGCCGAACAGCTTCCGCACGGTCGCACGCGCGGCCCGCAGGTTCCACCACTGCGACTCGGGCGGGAGCAGCGCGTCCTCGCGCTCCTTGTACGCCCCGCAGCACAGGTCGACGGCGCTCGGCAGGTCCTGGACGAACTTGGCCTTCAGTTCCGCGAGCCGCTCGGGCTCCTGCTCGGCGAGCTGCTCGAACACCTCCCCGGCCCCG
The DNA here is from genome assembly GCF_051859125.1 of Gemmata sp. Classification (NCBI taxonomy): domain Bacteria; kingdom Pseudomonadati; phylum Planctomycetota; class Planctomycetia; order Gemmatales; family Gemmataceae; genus Gemmata; species Gemmata sp. The sequence goes on along the minus strand of NZ_JBHYGG010000302.1, from coordinate 62,229 downwards.
CACACGCACACCGGCCAGCCCGACGCGAGCGACTCGGGCCACGCGGCCGCGAGGTTCTTCGGGTCGAGTTGCACGAAGTCGACCCAGTACATCCGCGACGAGTTGAGCTGCTCGCGGGCCTGCTGCAACTTCTCGGCGGCCGCCTTGAGGTGCTCGGTAAACGGCTCGTTGCGGGAAGCGGCCTCGGTCGCGGTCGTCACGTCGGCCCAGAACGCGGCCCCGTCGAGCAGGCGCACGTGGTCGGCGGCCTCGAACAGGTTGTCGAGCACGAGGTAGCCGAACCCGAGGCCGAGGAACGGCTGAACGACGTCGGCCGGGGCGTCGAGCAGCGGGTTGGTGGGCTCCTTCTCCCGGAGCGCGGCGACGAGGTTTTCGAGCGTCTCGGTGCGGCCCGGGGCGGGGTCGAACGCGAGCGCGCCGACATTCGCGACGCGGTCCCGCCAGTCGTCGGGCTGGAACAGGTGCGGGCCGCGGGGGGTGCAGTAGACCGCACCGGGCCGCGGGCTGTCGTGGTCGTAGCTGACGGACGCCTGCGGGGCCTGCGTCGCGCCGAACAGCGCGGCCGGGTGCCACAGGGCGGCGTACCCGTGGAGCCACGCGGCCGTCTCGTCCGCCGCGAGCTGCAGCGGGTACGACGTGGGCATCCGCGAGGCGGATAGGAGGTGGAGTTCGCGGTCGGGCATGGGTGTCGTCTTGCGGTCCGGGCCGGGAGCGGAGCCCCGACCGGAGTCCCGCGCGTCGCGACCGGCGGGGGCACCGACCATCTTACGAAGTCGGCGGCCCCGCCGCGCTCGCCGCTGGTGGGGCAGGCATTCGTGCCTGCCTCCCGACGCCCGGGCAGGCACGAATGCCTGCCCCACCGTATCGAGGCCCCGTAGGGGAACCCGGTCCCGTCACTTCGCCTTCACCTTCTTGAGCGTCTCTTCCTTACCCTTCGAGTCCTTGCTCACCATCTCGTCGTCGGTCAGCTTGCTCACGGTGAACGTCTCCTTCTCCTCCTTGCCGCCGAGCGCCATGACCACCTCGACCTTGTTCCCGTCCACCTTGTACGTCCCGTCGATCTTCTCCGACTTGTCGCCGACGGTCACCGTCAGGGTCACCTTGCCGGCCTCGGCGAACTCGACGACCATCTTCGGCGCGCCCTCCTTTGCCTTGGCCGCCTCCCACTTCCCGATCAACTTCTTGGCGTCGATCTTCTGGTCTTGGCCCGCGGCGGTCGCCCCGGCGAACCCCAGCACCACGACCGCGCACAAAACTGCTCGCATGTGTCGTCCCCGCGTTTGGTCCGGCGCGGGCGTCGCGCCGGTGAGAGCAGGGTACGGGTTCCCCCGGCCGTGCCCACCCGCCGCGGACGACGCGGACCCACGCCCCGGGCCGCCCGTGCCGCGGGTTCGCGCACCGCCGCGTTGAGTTGTGCCCGGTCGCCGGGCACCAGTTTGAGGTCGATTTGCGGCGCTGGCGCGGGCTGATCCGGTTGTGCCGGCCAGATGTGGTTACCCACACCACTCTCCTGTTGTCGAGCGCGGCAATCGCTCCGTCGCGACCACCCCCCCGCCGATACACGGGACATCCGCACGGGTGAGAAAGGGAATCTCACGTGCCCGGACCGCCGGCGGGCACACGGTGCCCAGCCCGACACCCCGACGAGGCACCCCGCCCGTTCGGTACGCAGGACGCGGATCGGTCTACAGGAGGTAGCGATGAAATACTGGGTTCGCAACACGTTAGCGGCGCTCGGCCTGGGCGCCGCTGCCGGCTCGGTCGCGGCGCAGGCCCCGGCCGCCCTGCCCGAGTCGCTCCCGGCCGCGACGGCCCCGGCCGAGGTCGAAGCGCCCCCCGGCGAGGCGGTCCCGCCCGCGGCACCCCCCGCGCCGGGGGCCGCGGCCGCGCCGTGCGCCGCGTGCGGCGACGGGGCCTTCGACTTCAAGAAGGTGCCACCGGTCCGGGCCATGCCGCGGCTCGGGATGTTCTTCATCCCGCCGTCCGGCCCGGGGTACTACTCCGCTCTGGACCGGCTCCGCGACGAGGTCAAGGAGAAGCCCCCGCAGACCGGGTACCTGCCGTTCGCCGCGATGCCGTTCTCGAACTTCGACGCCGACTGGCGGTTCCTGGACAACCCGAAGACGCCCCCGACCGACTGGGCCGAGCGGCTCAAGCGGGTCCACCTCGGCGACAACTGGCTGTTCTCGACCGGCGGCCAGGCGTGGTATCGGTACTTCGACGAGCAGAACTCCCGCCTCACGGGCCTGCACAACAGCTACAACCAGTACCGCGCCCGGGTGTACGGGGACCTGTGGTACAAGGACGTGTTCCGGGTCTACGCCGAGGGGATCTTCGCGGGCACCTACGGGCTCGACCTGCCGCCGCTGCCGATCGACACCGACCAGAACGACTTCCTGAACCTGTTCGTGGACCTGAAGCTCTGGGAGATCAACGGCAACGGGGTGTACGGCCGGGTGGGCCGGCAGGAGATCCTGCTCGGCTCGCAGCGGCTCGTCTCGCCGCTGGAGTGGGCCAACACCCGCCGCACGTTCGAGGGCGCCCGGGTCATGTACACGGGCGAGAAGTTCAACTTCGACGCGTTCTGGCTGCAGCCGGTGATCCCCAACGAGCGGGGGATCGACCGGGTCGATGCGAACATCAACTTCGCCGGGGCGTGGGGCACGTACAAGCCGAAGAAGGGCACGACGCTCGACCTGTACTACTTGTTCTTCGACAACAAGAGCCCGGTCGTCCAGAGCGGGATCACCCGCGCCCCGAACACGATCAACACGATCGGGTCGCGGTACGCCGGGGACAAGGACGGCGGGCTCCTCTGGGACTTCGAGGGCGCGCTGCAGTTCGGCCAGCAGGGGACCAACAACCTGTTCGCCGGGATGGCGACCGCGGGCGTCGGGTACCACTGGAAGGACGTGGCGTGGAACCCGACCGCGTGGCTGTACTACGACTACGCGAGCGGCGACAACAACCCGAACGCGGGGACGTTCAACACGTTCAACCAGCTCTTCCCGTTCGGGCACTACTACATGGGCTGGGCCGACGTGGTCGGGCGGCAGAACATCCACGACATCAGCGCCTCGCTCACGTTCTACCCGGCGAAGTGGATCACGACGTGGTTCCAGGTCCACAACTTCTGGCTCGCAAACTCGAAGGACGCGCTGTACGGGCCGGGCGGCGGCGCGCTGCGGCGCGACCCGACCGGCGCGGCCGGGAGCTTCGTGGGGAACGAGATCGACACGATCCTGAACTTCCACCTGTCGAAGCGGACCGACCTGCTCGTCTCCTACGCGTACCTGTTCGCCGGCGACTTCCTCCGCAACACCCAGCCGGGCGGCGGCAACGCCAACGTCGGCACCCTGTCGGTCATCATGAACTACCGGTGGTGACCGCCCGCGTTGCCCGCGGGTCTTTCCGGGCCTGGGGGATCCCCCCGGCCCGGAACGACCCGCGGGCCGCCCCCGCCTCGGGCGACCGGTTCCACATCCGCGTCACTTTTCGCGCCGCAATGCGCCCCCGCCAGCGAACCGCCCACTCGGGGCCGGCGTACCGGAATCACCGGCCGGCCGCCCGTCCGACCCATGAAGTTCCCGTGAATACGTGGGTGTTCGCAGTTGCCGCCCCGGAGCTCGAGACTATCGCTAGGGGGGTGGCGAGCGGCGGTACTCGCCGCCCCTCCCGCTGGGTTCCGCTCTCCTCGCGGGCACCCACCCGTACGCGACGCGGTCGGACGATCCACCGAGAACGGGCGAGCGTTCGCCCCGAATACGGGACGCCTCCCGACCGACCGCGGCACTCGCCCCCTTGTGTCCCGAAGAGCCGAGCGGACCACCCGTAATGAATACGACCACCAAACCCGCACTCAGCCTCGTCGTCGCCGCCGGCCCCCACGAGGGCCGGGCCATCCCGCTGGTGCTGCCGTTCGTGATCGGCCGCGCGGCCGGGTGCCACCTCCGCCCGGCCAGCGCGCTGGTCAGTCACGAGCACTGCGTCATCGAAGAGCGCGACGGCCGCGCCGTCATCCGCGACCTGGACAGCACCAACGGCACGTTCCTCAACGACGACCTGTTACTGGCGGACTGCCCGCTCAACGACGGCGACGAGGTGCGGGTCGGGCCGCTCCGGTTCATCGTCCGCATCGCGGGCTCGCCCCAGCGGCGGTCCGGGGGGGACACCGTCGTGGCCGTCCGGGCGCAGGGCGAGACGGTCACCGACCGCGAGCACATGACCGAGGACGAGGCCGCCCGGCTCCTGGGCGAGGACGACGAACCGGCGGGCGAGGCGACCGAGGAGCACCCGCCGGTCGGGTGACCCGCGGGAGCAGGGGGCGGTCAGGCCGCGGTCAGCGCCGCGTAAGCGGCCGCCGCGAGCGCGGCCCCGCACGGGACCGTGCTGACCCACGCGAGGAGGATCTCGCCCGCCTTCCGCCAGTGGGCCCGGCCGCCGGCCGCGCCGATCCCGAGCAGCGCGCCCACGCTCACGTGAGTGGTGCTCACCGGCAGGCCGTGCAGGCTCGCGGTGGTGACCAGTCCGGCGGTCACGAGGCTCGCGGCGAACCCCTCCCCGGGGTTCATGTCGGCCACCTTCTTGCCGAGCGTCTCGGCGACCCGGTCGATGTCGAGCAGGCCGCCCAGAGCGACCGCCGCGGCGACGGCCAGGAACCCCAACCCCACATCCATCCCGGGCACCGCGAGCACCAGCGCGGCCATCTTCGGCGTGTCGTTCAGACCGCGGGCGAAGCTCGCGACGCCGGCACTCAGGACGTGCGCCGCGTCGAGCGCCGGCGTGCGGCGGTCCGGCAGCAACCCGGCCGCCCTGAGCACGAGCGCCAGCGCCGCCCCGGCGGCGGCCGCGACGACGGGGCTGAAGAACAGCGGGTACGCGAACAGCGTCACGAGCGCCGCGAACCGCACCTCGCCGCTGCCGGCCAGCCCCGCGCCCGCGAGCGCGCCGACCAGCGCGTGCGTCGTCGAGACGGGGAACCCGAGGCGGGTCGCGAGGAAGCTCGTCGCCGCGGCGCCGAGGGCCACAGCGCACAGAAAGGCCGGGTCGGCCACGAGCGCGTCGGGCACGACGCCGCGGCCGCCGAACGCGGCCACCAGCCCCCGGGCCAGGAACAGCGCCGCGACCGACCCGGCGAACGTCGCCGCGGTCCCCCACCGGGCCGCGGCCCGCAGGGTCGTGGTCCCGCTGCCGTAGAGCGACGCGACGCCCTTGAAGTTGGCGTTCGCGCCGTTCGTGAACGCGACGAAGCACGCCGCCAGGAACAGGGTCGCGGGGAGCATGGGGCGGCCTACTTCGACGTGTTTTCCTTGGTCTCGGCCGGGTGCTGCTTGAGCGCGGCGTACTCCTTCCACGACCCCTCGTAGAGCCGCACGTTCGGGTACTTCGCGACGTGCCGCAGGTAGAACCGCAGCAGGCTCCCCTCGCGCGAGGTGCCGCAGTACACGAGGATCTCCTTGTCCGGCGTCAGCCCCGCGGCCTCCAGTTCGGCCCTCACCTTCTCGAACGGCAGGAACTGGTGGGTGTTGTCCTTGTCCATCAGCCGCGCCCAGTGAAAGCTGATCGCCCCGGGGATGTGCCCCTTCCGCAGCCAGACGTCGTCGTCGCCGACGTACTCGTTGTGCGGCCGGGCGTCCACGAGCACCGCGCCGGGCTTCCGCTTCAGGACGTCGTCGACCGTCAGGGCGATCTCCGGGTTCCCCTTCTCGGGCAGCGCCCCCTTCGGGTTACCGAAGTACTCCTGCGTGACGGGGAGCTTCGCGGCCGCCCACGCGGGCAGCCCGCCGTCCACGATGCGGACGTCCTTGACCCCGTACTTCTCCAGGACGTAGGCGACCATGCTGGCGCTGAGGATCTCGTCGTTGGGCAGTTTGGCGCCGGTGGCGTAGATGAGGTGGGTGCGGTCCTTGTCCACCCCGGCGCGGACGAGCAGCGCCCGGGTGAGGTCGTCCGGGAGGTACTGCACGGGGACGCCGTTGTCGGTGCCGCGGAGCGTGTCGAAGTTCAGGTGGTGGGCGGTCGGCAGGTGGCCGCGGAAGTAGTCCTTGTACCCGCCGCGGGTGTCGAGCACGACGGGCCGCTTGGCCGGGTCGGGCGACGCGATGAGCTTCTGCGCCTCGGCCGGCGAGATGATGCCGGGGTCCGCCCGGAGCGCCCCACCGGAGAGCGCGAGGGCGAGTACCGCGGCGGCCGCACGGAGCGGGAGCGGGGCCAGAGCGAGGGGGTTCATGGGGTGCGGTCTCGTGTCGCCGTGATACGTGCCCAGGTGACAAATTATGACCCCGGGGCCGCCCGACCACGGGCCCGCCCCGCGCACCCGGCTCTCGGAGCCCGAGGGGTCGGGCGGCCACCGCTCAAGCGGATTCTGGAAGTACCCTGCCGCCGCACCCGGTCCGGTTGAGTCGTCCGACCGATTGGGCCGCTCGGGGCGGGCCGTTCGGAAGAAATTCTCCCCCGCACGCCGCGCGAGTCCCTTTCTGCCCCGACCTGAGTTGGCAGTACACAGACCCGCGCCGATTCGCCAGTCGCCACCCTTCGAGACAGGTCCGTGCGTTTGCGGGTGCCGCCCGCAGGCCGCTCCGGGATCGCGCCGAACCCCTGAGCCGACAACGGTCAGGGGGCCCCGCGGGCGCGTGCTGCCCGGGTGGGGCGAACCGACGCGATCGGGTGCGGATACAATCGCGCGTCCACAACCGCTCAGCGAGACGGGCGTTGCGACTCGCAATTCAGACCGAGGCACGAGCGGGTGCCGACGGCCCGAATGCCGGGAAATCCGACATGCTTCCCAACCCATCCAGACAGAAAAACTTGTCCGACGGGACGAGTGGAACTAGACATCAGTGCCGGCGCAGCACCCGCAAACAGGCCCACCTCTCGCAAGGTGCCCTGCCCAACCTCAGCGCCAGTGGTCCCACCCGACGGAGAGTCCCATGCGTAGCCTGACGAAGAATCTGGTGTCGTTCATCAAGAAGGAAGACGGTCCGACGGCGGTCGAGTACGCCGTGATGCTGGCCCTCATCATTGTGGTCTGCATCGCCGCCGTGACGGCCCTCGGGAAGAACGCCAACAACACGTTCTCCAAGGCCGGCTCCGCCGTCACGTCGTGACGGCCGGGCGGTCCCGGGCGCGGCCCCGCCGCGCAAGCCCCCGCGTTGCGGGCGTCCGTGTGTGCAACCCACACGCAAGCCCGCAACGTACACGGGACGGACCCCGATGGCCGCCGCACTCCTCGCTGACGCACTGACCCTCGTCCTCACCACCGCGGTGGTCGCGTCGGTCACGTTCCAGCTCTTCACCACCCTCCGCCTCGGCTACCGGCTGTTGCGGGGCTGATTCGTCAGCCCGCTCCCGGTGTTCCGCCCGGGCACCCCCGCGCTCCCCCGCGCTCCGACGGCGGCCGCCCCGCACACGCTGCGGGACTGGCCGTGCCGCCCCCCGCGACCATGATGACCACACCGGTCGGCCCCGCGAGTCTCCCTCGCGGCGGCACGCCGGCGGGTCACACGCTCCGGGAGGAGTCATGGTTCGCGTCGCCGCACTCGCCGCCGTCCTGCTCGCCGCACCCGCGGTCCGGGCGCAGGAGGCCGGTTCGCTCGCCGGGAAGCGGGTGGTGTTCCTCGGGGACAGTATCACGCAGGCCGGCGGGTACGTCGCCCTCGTCAGCTATTACCTGGAAAAGCTCCACCCAAAGGCGGACTTCGACGTCCTCGGCCTGGGGCTCGCGAGCGAGACGCTCTCGGGGCTGAGCGAGGACGGCCACGCCGGCGGAAAGTTCCCCCGCCCGTGCGTCTTCGAGCGGCTCGGCCGCCTGCTGGACCGGGCCAAGCCCGATGTCGTCTTCGCGTGCTACGGGATCAACGACGGCATCTACCAGCCGCTCGACAAGGAGCGGTTCGGGGCGTTCCAGAAGGGCGTCACCAAGCTGATCGAGCAGTGCAAGGCGGCCGGCGTGAAGGAGGTGTACCTCGTCACCCCGCCGATCTACGACTTCGCTCCGAAGGCCGGCGAGTTCAACTACGACGCGGTGCTGACCGAGTACGCGAAGTGGGAGACCGAACTGAAGGTGCCCGGGGTGACGGTGATCGACCTGCACGCCGCCATGCGGAAGGCGCGCGACGCCCGCACCGAGCCGTTCTCACGGGACAAGGTCCACCCCGGCGACGAAGGCCACGTGCTGATGGCCCGCACGGTCCTGGCGGCCCTCGGGGAGAATGTGCCCGACGAGGCGTTCGCGGACGTCCAGAAGGACCCGCTGTTCAAGCTGGTCGCCGCGAAGCGGGCGCTGCGGTCGGGCGGGTGGATGAAGCACGTCGGGTACACGCGCGAGGCGAAGGTCGACCCGCAACCGCTCGGCGCGACCGAGACGGACGCCGCCAAACTGCAAGAGAAGATCGACGCGCTGCGGCGCGTCAAGTAACCGAACAGACGGTGTCGGGGGTCCGCGCACCGGCCCCGGCGCGTCGCCCGGTCCGGTCCGGGACCGGCCGCGTGTTCCTGAGGGGCCGATCGCCCTCGCGCTCCTGCGCGCGGGCGTCGCGCCGCCGCTCGGTCCGAGCGGTCGCGCGTCCGACAACCGTTCCGGCGACGAACGCCATCGCGGCGAGGACCAGAGCCGCCAGTTCCGTGTTTTCCATGTGCGTGCTTCACCGGGTTCGCGTCCGACCTGCGACTCCCGGTGCAAGCGCCGTGCCGGGTTCAACGCGACTCCCCCGCCAGGACCGACATGAGGCGACTCGAAGGGCACACCGGGAACGTGCGGGCGGTCGCGTTCGCCCCGGACGGCCGACTCGTCTCCGCGGGAGACGACCGGACCGTCCGCGTGTGGGACCGCACGGGCACGGGCGCGGTCGTCGCAAAGGCGAGCGGCCCGGTGTACGCCGTCGCCATCAGCCCCGACGGCCGCTCGCTCGCCTACGCCGGGCGACACCCGCGCAACGCCGACGGCGGCACCCCGGTTCCGGTATGCGATATGGCCACGGGCCGAGCGCTCGCCGAGCCGGACCTCCCCCACGTCCAGTTCCCGCGGTCGGTGTGGTCGCTGTCGTTCTCCCACGACGGGCGGACGCTGGCCGCGGCGGCCCGCCGGCTCGGCGGCGGGAACATCACCGCCGGGGCCGGCGGCCACTGGTGGAACCCGGGCGGCGACGGCCCCCTCTCCGATACCACTGCCTTCTCGCTCGCCTTCGCCCCGGACCGCCCGCTCCTCGCCGTTGCGGGTGACGGGCGCGTCGGGTTCTCCTCGGTCGCGGGGGGACCGGCGGAGGTGTCGCACGCGCTCGCGGCGTCGCGGCCCGAGGCGGTCGCGTTCCTCCCCGGCTCGGCCGGGGCGGTCGTGGCGGCGGGCAGCTACCTGTACCTCGTTGATGCGGCGAAGCCCGGCAAGCCGCGGAAGATCAAAACGGCGTCGCGGGTGCTAACGTGCGCGGCCGCGTTCCCGGGCGGCCGGTCGGTGGTGGCCGGCGGCAAGCCGGGCGGGGTCGAGGTGTTCGACGCCGCGACCGGCACCGTGCGGGCGGCCTACGACTTCGAGTTGGGCGGGGTGTTCGGCGTCGCGGTCGCCCCCGACGGGCTGACGTTCGCCGTCGCCGGGGAGCGCGGCCTCGTCGTGTGCGACGCCGAGGGGTGGTAGCGGTCGCGGTTCTCAATGGTTCCGGGCGACACGGACACCCCTCGTCCGGAACCATCCTGAAGTCCGGAATCAACCACACTTGACCGGAAGAATGACCGTCATGGCAAGCAGCCGAGCCGCAAGCAGCAAAGCGTTAAGTGCTTGCGGCGTCCGTGACGAGGACCGGTCAGGAATCGCCCGCTCGGACACTCCGGAACCATTCACGGTTTCGAGATCGGGAACGAGCGGACCGTCGGCGGTCGGCCGGTGGTCGGGTTCTGGCGGCCGCCGCTGAGTTGGGCGACCCGCAGCGTCGCGTACACGTCGAGTTCGTGCATGTAGACGACGCCGTCCTTGTTGAAGTCGGCCTTGCCCGCGAGCCCCTCGACCAGCCCGAGCGTGAAGAACCCGGCCTTCGTCGCGGGGCTTTCGAGTGAGTACTCCATCCCCAGCGACGAGCACATGACCACGACGCCGTAGTCGTCGGTCACCAGGTCGCGGACGAGGTTGTCGGCCCGGCCCGCGGCGGGCTTGGCCCTCGGCGGGCGGCCGCCCTTCGGCTCGGGTGTCCCGCTCGCGGCCCCGGAGTGGCAGGCGTCGAGCACGGCGACCAGCCGGCCGGGCATGTTCTCCAGCCGGCTCTTGAACTCGTCGCCGGACACGCACGTCTTCGCGAAGTCGTCGGTCACGTCCACGGGGACGAGGTAGAACGCGCCGGTCCGCGGGTCGCGGGCCCCGTGCCCGGAGAACGAGAACACGCCCACGTCCTTCGCGGTCATCTTCCCCTTGAGCCAGTCGAGCCCCTCCAGGATGCCGGACCGGGTCGCGTCCCGGTCCGTCACGACCCTCACCTCGATCGTCCCGAACACGGGCCTCGACTTGTCCCGCAGCGCGCCGGTGAGCAGCGTGGCGTCGGACGCGGCGTAGTTGAGCTTCATGTCGCCGGGGTAGTCGGACACGCCGACGGCCAGCACGTACAGGTTGGGGAGCTGCACCTTCCCCTGGAACGTGACCGCGACCGGAGTCGAGACGCCCTTGCTGACGGCCGACTCGGCCTGTGCGGAGAGCGTGTGCGGCCCCGGCGGGAGCGAGACCTGCCACGTCGCCTCGGCCTTCACCTGGGCCGGGTCGAACTTCTGGACCCCGGCGGCCCCCTCGTACGGCCGTCCGTCCACGAGGAGCCGCACGGCCGTGATCGGGTTCTTCGCGGTCCCCGTGGCGGCGGCCCGGACCGCGACCTTGTCGGTAGCGGCCGCCGGCGCGTTGAGCGTCACGGCGGGCGGCAGCACGTCGGCCAGGCCGGTCGCCGCGACCGCCTGCCGGTCGTACTTCGCGGCCATCGCCAGCGCGAGCTGCAGGTTCCCGGCCGGGACGAGGTACTTCAGCACGTCCGGCTGGTACAGCGACGCGCGGAACCGCACCGCCGGGTGGACGCTCGGCTCGCGGTCGATCCCGTTGTTCAACTGCCACCCGATGAGCCGCTCGCCGTGGGGCGAACAGGCGTAGTACCCCCGCGGGGTCCACGCGATCCACTCGCGGTTCACGCCGAACACCGACAGCAGCGGCTCGCTCTGGTCCGGCGACCACACGCGCACGATTTGATCGCTCGACCCGGTGACGAAGTGCCGGCCGTCGGGCGCCGGGGCGACCGCCGTGGTCAGCCCGTTGTCGCCGTGGAACCGCCGCAGTTCGGCCCCGGTGCGGGCGTCGATCAGGTACATCGCGAACGACGCGCCGACCACGATCCCCTTGCCCGGGACGATCGACACGCTGTAGATGCGGTTCCCCGCGGGTGCGGCCGTGTGCCGGTACAGTTGCCTGCCGTTCTCCGACACGGTGAAGCTGAAGAAGTCGTTCACCGTCACCGACAGGCCGCCGGCGTCGCGGACGTGCCGCTGGTACGCGGCGGGGTTGGGCCGCGGGCCGGCGGTCAGTTCGTCGAGTCGCAGCGAGGAGTCGAGGGCCGCGAGGCCGTCCGGCCCCGCCCCGTTGACCGACCCCCACGCGACCGACTTCCCGTCGCGGCCCCAGCCGACCGCCCACAGCCCGCGGCTCGCGCCGGCGAACCTGCGGACCACCGTGCCGTCGCTCGTCTTCCACACGACCGTCTCGTGCGCCTCGCCGCCCGAGGTGACGGCCAGCGACCCGTCGGCGTTGCACGCCACGGCCCGCACGGTGTTCGAGTGCTCCTTCACGGTCACCGGCCGGTCGCCGGTCGCCACGTCGATGACGCCGACCCACCCGCTGTACGCGATGCCGCCGTAGATCAGTTGCTTGTCGCCGGGGAGGAACCGCATCTGGTTGATCTGCATCGGCGCGCCGCGCTCCAGGACCGGCGGGATCGTTCGGAGCGGCGTGCCGGCCGCGTCGTACAGGTACACCTCCCCGCTGACGCACCCGACCGCGAGCGTCTTGCCGTCGGAGGACCAGTCGATGGTGTTCGGCTTCTTCCCGGTCAGATCGATCACCGCGACCGGTTTCGTGCGGTCGGCCGGTGACCAGATCGCCACCGTGCTCTCGCGGCCGACGGTGGCGATCACGGGGTTCTTCGGGTTGAACCGCACGCCGACGATGCTGTCGCGGTGTGCCGGCGTCTCGTACACGGACCTCCCGCCGTCGATCTCGATGACCTGGAGCGTGCCGTTCCCGCACCCGACCGCGAGCCGCTTGCCGTCCGGGGAGTAGTCGAGCGCCGTCTGCACCTCGCGCGACCCGCCGACCACCTTTTCGTACTCGCCGGTGGCGGTGGACAGGACGTAGATCGGCAGCCCGGACCTGCCGCGGTTCAGCGGGAACGCGCCGATCGCCAGGTGCTTGCCGTCGGGCGACAGCGCCGCCCCGTGCGGGATGCCCTCGATGTCCGGGCCGGCCGGGAGCGGGACGGTGACGAGCGACTCGCCGGTCGCGATGCTCCAGAACCGCACGGCCTTGTCGTCGCCGATGGTGATGACGCGCTCGCCGTCCGGGGTGAAGAACGCGTGCTTGACGAACGCCGTGTGCCCGCCCGGGTCGAGCGTCAGCACCGGCCGGCGGTCGGTCGGCGGCAGGGGCGGGAGTTCGGGCAGCGGCCCGACGGGCTTGAACGCAGCGGCGCGAGCGAACACGTCGTCCTCGCCAGCGCCGACCGGTTGATCGGGTGGAAAGGTGGGCTGCGGCTCGGGGCTCGGAACCGGGTCCGGAACCGGGACCGGCGGGTTCGGGTTCGGGGGCGTGGGAACCGGGTTCGGGTTCGGCCGCGGTTGCTGCCTCGGCGCGGCCTTCGCGGGCGGGTCGGTCTTCGCCGCGTCCTTCCCCTTGTCCTTGTCTTTGCCGCCGCTGGTGGCGAGGACCACGACCGCGGCGACCAGCGCGGCGCCGAGCAGCGCGCCGCCGACGATCAGGGGCGCCTTCGACTTCGCGGCCGCGGGGCCGACGACTTCGGTGAACTCGTGGTCGCACTGCCGGCAGGTGAGCGTGACCTCGGTCTCCTTGCGGACGGCCCGGACCTCGCGCACCACGCGGGCGTCGCACTCGGGGCAGCGGACCTTGATCGTCGGCATGAGGGCACCACCGGTGGAACGACGGGTGCCCGATTCTAGCAGACGGCACCGCATGGCGGTGGGACAATTCTCCGACCGACTCGACCCCTTTTAACCCGGGACCAACCCGACCTTCGCGGCGTGTGCGAACGACGCGCGCACGTTGCGGTCCTCGGCCGCGAGTTGCTCGTCCGGCTTCAACTGCGTCACCCGTTGGAGCGGCTCCTTGCGCGCGTGCGCCCGGACCAGGCGCAGCGCGACCGCCAGGTCGCGGCCGGGGACCGCGGCCAGCGTCGCCCAGTACTTCTCGCCCAGGCACGGGACCGCCAGCGGGTCGCGGGTGATCATCTCCAGGTGGAACCGCGCCCGCGGCGCCGCCTTCCGCACCGCGGCCACCACCGCCTTCAGATCGAGGGCGCCCTGCCCCAGCGGCACCTCGGCCATGCGGAACCCGTCGGCCGCGTCTTCGAGCCCGATGTCCTTCAGGTGGACCGTCAGCGTCAGCGGGGCGAGTGCTTCCGCGACGCCGACCGGGTCTTCGAGCAGCGCCAGGTTGTTGCCGGTGTCGAGGCACACGCCGACCCACTCGCTGCCGAGCTTCTTCAGAAGGGCGACGAGTTCGTCGGTGCGGAAGTCCTTGTGGTTCTCGACCGCGAGCGCGACCTTCTCGGCCCGTGCGATCGGCTCGGCGACCCGGAGCACCTCCGCGGCGCGCTTCGCGAACGCGGCGTAGTCGCCGGCGGTCCCGAACACCTCGTACCGCCGGCCGGGCGAGAGCACGGTGCGGACCACCGTTGCACCGCAGGTGCGGGCCGCGGCGAGTTCGGCGGCGAACCGCTCGGCGTCGGCCCGGCCGTCCCTCGGCGGCGCGACGATCCCCTCGACGCCCGTACCGAGCTTGTCGGCCGCGGCGCGCACGAGTTTGGCGTCCGCTTCCGGCCGCGCCCCGAGGGGCAGTTGGACGGCCGCCGCGCCGCGGGCCTTCGCGAACTCCAGGAACCGCACCGGGTCGGCGAACCCCGTGTCCTTCTCGGCGGCCGCTCTGCGGCCGTAGGAGTAGAGGAGCAGCCCCAGGTTCGCGGCGGGGGGCGGCTCGGCGGCCGCGGTCGCCCGACCGGAAGCAGCGGCCAGGCCGAGTGCGGTGAACTCGCGGCGGGTCATCGTCATGGGTGGGCCACGTCGGGGTGTCGGGGCGGCACGGGACGCTCCCCAGTCTACCCGCCCCGCCGGGCCGGCAACACGCCCCAGAGTGCCCGCGTTGCGCCGATCGCCCCGCCCGGCGCTGCTTTACGAGCTGACCGGCACGCGCGACAGGATTGTCCCGGACTTCAGTATTTCCGGAACAAGTTCTCTCACTTTCTGTCCAGAAGGTGGCCGATATACACCCGGCAGTCACACGGACCGTCGCGCGGACCGCACCGGGGGAGTGCGAGTTCGCCGGCCCGCCCTCGGGGCCGACTTCGCCCACGCGCCGGCGGACGGTCGCGACACTTGCTACGGGTGCAAAGCATGGCACGCTTCGCCGATAAACGGATCCTGGTCACCGGCGGCGGCGGGTTCCTCGGGGGCCACGTCCTCGCCGAGCTTCGTGCCGCGGGGTGCCGGAACGTCTTCGCGCCGCGACAGGCCGAGTACGACCTCACCCTGCAGCGGCAGGTCGGCCGGCTGCTCGACGACACGCGGCCGGAGGTGGTCGTCCACCTCGCGGCGGCCGTCGGCGGCATCGGCGCGAACCAGGCCAACCCCGGCGCGTTCATGTACCGCAACCTCATCATGGGGACGGAACTGATCGACGCCTCGATGCGGGCCGGGGTCGAGAAGCTGGTAATGATCGGGACGACGTGCTCGTACCCGCGGGCCGCCTCCCTGCCGCTCAAGGAAGCCGACCTGTGGGCCGGCTACCCGGAGCCGACAACGGCCCCGTACGGCCTCGCGAAGCGGGTGCTCATGGCGCAGGCCGCCGCGTACCGCGAGCAGTACGGGTTCAAGACGGCCAACCTGCTGCTCACGAACCTGTACGGCACCGGGGACTCGTTCGACCTCCAGAACTCGCACGTCGTGCCGGCGATGATCCGCAAGTGCATCGAGGCGCACGAGCGCCGCCAGCCGGTCCTGCAACTGTGGGGCACCGGCCGCGCGACCCGCGACTTCCTGTACGCCGCGGACGCGGCCCGCGCGATCCGCCTCGCGGCCGAGAACCTCGACACGCCCGACCCGGTTAACGTCGGCACCGGGGTCGAGACCTCGACGGCCGAACTCGCGTTCACCATCGCCGAGAAGGTCGGGTACCGCGGCGAGATCCGGTTCGACGCCGGCCGCCCTGACGGGCACCCGCGCCGCTACCTCGATACCGCCCGGTGCAAGCAGGTGCTCGGGTTCGAGCCGACGGTGAGCCTCGCCGACGGCCTCGACCGCACCATCACCTGGTACCTGTCGCAGACCGCCAACCGCGCCGCGGCGTGAGCGGGCGTGGGGTGTCGGTATCTTGTTCCGGGAAGTTCGACGCGCGCGGCTCCACAGAAGCAATGATTGGCTCACCGTCGGCAAACGAATGCCACCGTTGAGTAGGTTTGGTCGCCTCGCTGCACGATCGCCGATCCAGCTATCCTGAGTTCAGCAAGCCTCGGTGCAGTTTATGCCATCGGAACTTCCAACGAACGGGATGCCGTGCCCACATTGCGAGTGGCAAGTTGTCACGAGATGCAAACTCTGCCCATTCTGTGAAAAGCCGCTACCCCCAGAGTTTCACCTACCAAGCACGCATGGCGTTTCACGTCCATTACGCCACAAAGGATGTGGACGGGCCACAGTCGTGACCGGCGACAATTTTCATATGCTATCAAATCCGTACATCGGTGTTGCCTGGTTTCACTGCCCATCCTGCAACGCAAAGGATTTTATTTCCGGTTTTGAGTGGGCTGATACAGGCGAGGACGTGGTCGCGTTTCGTCGGCGTGTGAGGAAATATACACCAAAGTTGCTGCGATTCTTTCGCGAAGGGTATGTGTTCTGGTTAGCAATCGCCCTCGGTGTCCTCACATGGCTGATCGCGAGAGAGTTTGTGCAGGGCGATCGACTCCTATTCCTGAAGTGTATGGGTGGCTGGATTGGAGCGGCGCTCGCTGCGTTCCTTGTCTCTGAACCACTCGCAGCGCGAATTGATTACCGCGACCATACATGAAGAATGCCACCCATCTGCTCCACGTGGGCGGCTGGTACGCTTGGGGGTTCAGCCTGCTGATGGCATTGGCAATTTGGACCACGGCTTGACCTCGGGAACATCGTTCGGAGATGACTCAGACCTCACGGGGAGTATCCCCGTCGCTCGATACAAGACGTTTGCGTCACGGAGGACGGAGCCGATGCGCGTTGTAGTCCACGACTGCTTCCCGAACCACGAGACCGCCGAGAAGGAACTGGTCCACCGGTTCCTGAAAGCGTTCAACAACATGGGCTGGGAGGTCGCCCGCGCCGGCACGTCGGCCGACGTGATGGCGTTCCGGCCGGACTGCGTCCTCGCCACGCACTACACGACGCCCAAGGCGACCGAGTTCCCGACCATCGGGATGATGACCAACCCGCCGGAATACTTCGACCTGTTCCCGGGCTCGCTCACCAACCTGCTCAGCTACGACGCCTTCCTGCCCGGGTCGCCCGCGGTGATCCGCCACATCGAGGACCTGCACTTCTCGACCGGCAAGGAACCGCTCATCGACGACAGCTTCTTCTACCTGAGCAGCCCGCGGACCGCGTTCCCGGACAAGCCCCCGGCCGAGCGGCGGCTGTTCTACGTCGGCATGCGGTGGGACGCCGGGGCGCGGCACGGCGACCTGTTCCAGCGGCTCGCCGCCGCGGTGCCCCTCGACATCTACGGCCCGAAGGACCGGTGGCGCGACCTCGCCCACTGCTACCGCGGCCGCGTGCCGTACGACGGCGTGTCGATGATCGACCGCATCCGCGAGGCCGGCATTGCCCTGGCGATCCACTCGCCCGAGCACCTGCGGTACGGCATCCCGACGATGCGGGTGTTCGAGTCGCTCGCGGCCGGGGCGGTGGTCATCACCGACGCCGCTGAGTTCGGCCGCGAGCACTTCGGCGACAGCGTGCTCTACGTCGAGAAGTCCGGCGGCCGCGACTTCGTCGACCAGATCGCCGAGCACGTCAACTGGGTCCGCAAGAACCCGGCCGAGGCCGAGCGCAAGGCCCGCACCGCCCACGGGATCTTCGTCGAGAAGTTCTGCCTCGAACGGCTGTTCGCGAAGCTCCCGGCACTGGTCGAGCGGATCAAGGAGCACTCCGGGTACAACCGGCCGAAGCTGGTGAGCGTGCCGGGGGCACCGGAGCCGGCCCAGCCCCCGACGGTCGAGTACGTCGTGCGCGCCGGCACCCGCCCCGCACACTTCGTGCGCCGGGCTCTCGACTCGCTCAAGAACCAGTCGCACCCGAACGTCGCCGTGGTCCTGGTGTGGCTCGGCGACGAGGCCGACCTCGACGCCGTCACCCGCGAGTACCGCCACGCGTTCCTGTCGCTCAAGGTCGTGCGGGCGAAGGCCACCGGCATCCGGAGCGAGGCGCTGTGGGCCGGGCTCGGGGCGCTCACCGCCCCGTTCTTCGGGGTGCTCGACGACGACGACTACCTGCACCCGAACCACGTCGCCACGCTGGTGCCGCTGCTCACCGGGCCGCGGGCCGCGAAGATGGCCCGGTCCGGCGGCGTCCGGGTGCAGGAGGACGCGGGCCACTACGAGGACCAGTCCCACTTCCACGGGCCGCTCGGCGACTTCTGCTCCGAGAACCGCACCCTCGCGTACTGGGGGCCGGTGCCCGACGCGCAGCTCCTCGACGGCAACAAGTACGTCCTGTCGCACTCGTGGGTCGCGGCCCGCGAACTGCTGACGCAGGCCCCGCTCCGCGACCCGCACCTGCCGGTGAACGAGGACCTGTTCCTGTACGCGGTGCTGTCGGGCCGGTCCCCGTGCGCGTTCTCGTGGCGCGGCACGGTCGAGTGGAACTGGCGGTCCGCGACCCGGGACAACGCCTGCCTCAGCGACGGGAACTTCCTCGAATCGGTCGACCGGCTCCGGCTCCGGCTCACGTACGCGACCGGGTGGATCGGCCGGCTGTCCACCCTCCTCGCGCCGAAGAAGCCCCCGGTCTCGGCCGCGACCGGGCTGTGGCGGGCGGTCACGCAGGTCGGCCGCCTCCGCGGGCGCGTCGAGCGCGGGCTCGCGATCGTGAAGAAGGACGGGATCAAGGGGCTGTACCGGCGGCTCACCCGGGTCGGCACCCACTGACCCGCGGGACCGCTGTTCGCCGGTGCCCCTCACCGTTCCGGTGTAGAATGACCGCAGACCAGGTGGCGAGCCCCCTCTCGCCCCGGTCGGCCGGGCACCCACTCCGATGACCCCCTCGCCCCTCCGCGTCCTGATCGTTGCGGACGACCCCGCCTGCGCGGGTGCGCTCGCCGACGCGTTGTGCGGCGAGTTCGTCCCGGAGGTCGCCCGCGCCGGTACGGAGCCCGAGTTCCTCGCGCACCTGGCCGCCCCCCCGGACGTCGTCCTCTGCCCGTACGCGCACCCGCAGTTGCCGGCGTTCCGCGCCCTCGACCTCATCCGCGACCGCGGGGCCGCGGTGCCGCTCGTGGTCGTGTCGGACCCGGTCGGCGAGTGCGCGGCGGCCGACGTCGTCCTCCACGGGGCCGCGGACTTCGTGCCCCGGGCCCGGATCGACCGGCTCGCCGCCGCCGTCCGCCGGGCCCTCGACCGGCGGCCCCCGCCCCCCGCCCCGGCCGGCCCCCCGCCCGAGATGGGCCGCGACCTCCAGCAGATCTTCGACGCCGTCCCAGCCCTCATCTTTTACAAGGACCTCGAGCACCGGTTCGTCCGGGTGAACGAGGAGGTGGTGCGGTTCCTGGGCCTGCCCCGGGAGGCGATCCTCGGGCGGACCGATTACGACCTCGGGCTCCCGCTCGCGGCGCAGTACGCCCGCGACGAGGACGCGGTCGCCGCCACCGGCCGCCCGCGGCAGGGGATCGTCGAGTTGGTGACGACCCCGGCCGGGAAGCGCTGGCTCCAGACCGACAAGCTCCCCCACCGGGACGCGGCCGGGCGGGTCATCGGCGTGATCGGGTTCGCCACCGACGTGACCGAGCGCAAGGAGGCCGAGGAGGCGGCCCGCCAGGCCCAGGAGCGGCTCCAGCACGTCATCGCGTCGAGCCCGGCGGTGCTGTACAAGCTGGCCATCGAGGGCGAGCGGATCCGCGGCATCGCGTGGGTCAGCGAGAACGTGCGCGAGGTGCTCGGGTACTCGCCCGGGGAGACCGCGGGCAAGGGGTGGCTGGAGGCGACCGTCCACCCGGACGACGCGGACCGGGCCGTCGCCGCCGCCGAGCGCGGGCTCATCGCCCGGGGCCGGTACTCGACCGAGTTCCGGATCCGGCACCGCAGCGGCGAGTACCGGTCGGTGCGGAGCGACGTCCGCCTGGTGCTCGACGCCACCGGCGAGTCGGTCGAGGCGATCGGGTCGTGGTCCGACGTGACCGAGTGGCGGCGGGTCGAGGACCAGTACCGCCAGGCGCAGAAGATGGAGGCGTTCGGCCAGCTCGCCGCCGGGGTGGCCCACGACTTCAACAACCTGCTCACCATCATCAACGGGTACTGCGACCTGCTGCTCGACGAACTGCAGGACGCCGACCCGCGGCGGGCGTCGGCCGGCGAGATCCGCGAGGCCGGGGGCCGCGCCGCCGCCCTGACCGCCCAGCTCCTGGCGTTCAGCCGCAAGACCATCCTCGAGCCCAAGGTCATCGACCTGAACGACCTGGTCCGCCGGACCGGGAAGATGCTCGAGCGGACCCTCGGCGAGGACGTGGCCCTGCGGCTCGCCCTGGCCCCGGGCCTGGACCGGGTGAAGGCCGACCGCGGGCAACTGGAGCAGGTCGTCGTCAACCTGGCGGTGAACGCCCGCGACGCGATGCCCACCGGCGGGCGGCTCACCATCGAGACCCGGAACGTCGAGGTCGCGCCCGGCGACCGGCGGTTCCCCGACCTCCGCCCCGGCCCGTACGCGCAGCTCTCGGTGGGCGACACCGGCGTGGGGATGACCGACGAGGTGCGGGCCAAGATCTTCGAGCCGTTCTTCACCACCAAGGGGGTCGGCAAGGGGACCGGCCTGGGGCTGGCCACGGTCTACGGGATCGTCGCCCAGGCCCGCGGGCGGATCGACGTCGCCACCGCCGTCGGCGCGGGGACGACGTTCTCGGTGCTGTTCCCCGCGGCCGCGCACGAGGACGCGGCCGCCCCGGCCGCCACCCCGGCCCCGGTCGCGCGCGGCACCGAGACGCTCCTGCTCGTCGAGGACGAGCCCGCGGTGCGGAGGTTCGCCCGCCGGTCGCTGGAGGCGCTCGGGTACGCGGTGCTCGAGGCCGGCAACGGCGCGGAGGCGCTCCGCGCCGCCGACGCGCACGCCGGCCCGATCCACCTGCTGGTCACCGACGTGGTGATGCCCGAGATGGGCGGCCGCGACCTCGCCGAGGCGGTCCGGGGCCGGCGGCCCGAGGCCCGGGTCCTGTTCGTCAGCGGGTACACCGACGACGCGGTCGTTCGCAACGGGGTCGTGCAGGCGACCGACGCGTTCCTCCAGAAGCCGTTCAGCCCGGTGGCGCTGGCCCGGAAGGTCCGGGCCACCCTCGACGCGGCGCGCTGACCCCGGCCCCGGCGGGGCGCCCGTCCGCGCCCCCGGGCTCCGGTGACTCCTTCTACGCAATCGTCCCGGGGGCCGCGGCCATGTCGCTGAGCGTGTTCGACCTGTTCAAGATCGGCGTCGGGCCGTCGAGTTCGCACACCGTCGGCCCGATGGTCGCGGCGCACCGGTTCGCGAGCGGCCTCGAGCGGGCCGGCCGCCTCGCCGGTGTGCGCCGGGTGCTCGTGGACCTGTACGGGTCGCTGGCCCTCACGGGCAAGGGCCACGCGACCGACACCGCCGTGCTGCTGGGCCTCGCCGGGTGGCGGCCGACGGGCGTGGACCCCGACGCGGTCCCCGCGTTCCTCGCGACCGTCCGCGGCGACCGGCGGGTCGCGCTGGCCGGCACGCACCCGGTCCCCTTCGACGAACCCGCGGACCTCCTGTTCCACACGTCCGAGTTCCTCCCGGGCCACCCCAACGGCGTCCGGTTCCGCGCGTTCGATGGGGCGGGGGGGGCGGTCGCCGACGAGACGTACTACTCGGTCGGCGGCGGGTTCGTGGTCCGCGACGGCGACCCCGAAGGGGCCGGGGCCGCCGCGACCGCGGAGCCGCACCCGTTCCGCACCGCGGACGAACTGCTCGCGATCGGCGCGCGCACCGGCCTGTCGATCCCCGCGATCGTGACCGCCAACGAGCGGGCCGCCCGGACCCGGGAGGACCTCGACGCCGGCCTGGACCGCATCTGGGCGGTGATGGAGGCGTGCATCGCGCGCGGGTGCCGCACCGAGGGGACGCTCCCGGGCGGCCTGGGCGTGAAGCGCCGCGCCCCGGGGTTGTTCCAGAGCCTCCAGAAGCGCGGGACGGCCGACCCGCTCGGCCTGATGGACTGGGTCAGCCTGTTCGCTTTGGCGGTGAACGAAGAAAATGCCGCGGGCGGGAAAGTGGTCACGGCCCCGACCAACGGCGCGGCCGGCGTGATCCCGGCCGTGATCGAGTACGCCCGGCGGTTCGTCCCCGGGGTGGGGGCGGAACAGACGCGGGCGTTCTTACTCACGGCGGCAGCGATCGGCATGCTGTTCAAGCGGAACGCCTCGCTGTCGGCCGCCGAGATGGGGTGCCAGGGGGAGATCGGGGTCGCGTGCAGCATGGCCGCGGGCGGGCTCGCGGCCGTCATGGGCGGCACCAACGCCCAAATCGAGAACGCCGCCGAGATCGGCATGGAGCACAACCTCGGGCTCACGTGCGACCCGGTCGGCGGGCTCGTTCAGGTGCCGTGCATCGAGCGGAACGCCATGGGCGCGGTCAAGGCGATCAACGCCGCCCGGCTCGCGGTCCTCCACGGCGACGGGCTCCACCGCGTCTCCCTCGACCGGGTCATCGAAACCATGCGGCAGACGGGCGTCGACATGAACTCCCGGTACAAGGAGACGTCCCAGGGCGGGCTGGCCCTGAACGTCATCAACTGCTGACCCGCCGGGGGCGAACCAATCGCCGCGACCCGTGACATGATCGGCGCGTGATTCCCGATCTCCGGTGAGAGCGGGCGGGCGATCGCAACGCGGTCCGGGTCGGTCGCCCCGGGATTTCGAGCGATTACCTTGACACCTGTCTGAATTACTGTTCTGATCACGGGAGAAAATGTCGGCTCACGGACGAACCGCGGGGCGTGCCGATCCCTGTGGCCGGAACCGCACCTGGCGGTTTTTCCGATTGGGTGTCGGCCGACCGCGTAGAATTGCAGCGGGGGGACGAACATTGCCCGAAGTTCCGACACCCCATCGCGAAACCGAGGACATTTCGCCACCGTCCGGCGGAAGCGAGAGCCATCTTTCCAGCTGTGAGTCGTGTACTCCGACATTCGCGGCGGCGCGCACCGGCGGACCCAACCTCGTACTCGTCTCTGCCCCGCGGCCACTGCGATTTGCTCCGAATCCTGATCCGGTGGACCCCGGCGGGTCGCTCGGTGCCTCTCAGTCGCGAAGTGCGCCCAACTTCCGGCAACTCCGGCTGGGGACCACTCTGACCGCCGCGGCAGCGTGAGCCGTGCCCCACCGCCGCCCGGACCGATACGAGACCCGAACCCCGAACTGAGGTGGCGCGCCCAGGAGCGCTGCGTGCCGGGCCCACCGGCCGCACCCGCTCACCTCCGGCCTCACCGGACCTGATCAATGGCCTTCCCCCCCAGCGTCGACCGGCGCCCCGGCGACACCGCCATCCACGGCCCCTCCGGGTCCCCACCCGGCGAGACCAGCGGGCGCATGTCGTCGCTCCTGAACGACCTCCTGGACCGGTTGATCGTCCTGCCCGAGGAGTGGGAGGAACTGGACGCCGGGGTCCGGGCCGAGGTGGCGACCGCCCCGACGCAGCCCGCGGCCCTCGACCGGCTCGTCGCCCTGCACCTGCTCACCCCGTTCCAGGCCGACACGCTCCGCGACGGCAGCATCGCGTCCCTGACCCTCGGGCAGTACCGGGTGCTCGGGCTCCTGGGCCGGGGCGGGATGGGGGTGGTGTACCGGGCCGAGCACGTCCACCTGCGCCGCGACGTGGCCGTCAAGGTGTTCGTGAACTCCGCCGACACGTGCCCGCGGCTGCTCCGCCGGTTCCACGCCGAGGCCCGCGCGGCCGCCCGGCTCCACCACCCGAACCTGGTCGCGTGCCTCGACGCCGGGCGGACCCGGCCGGACCCGGGCGGCACGGTCCGCGACTACTACGTCATGGAACTGGTCAACGGCCAGGACCTCGACGGGTTCGTCCGGAGCCGCGGGCCGCTCCCGGTGAACCGGGCGTGCGACCTGTTCCGCCAGGTGTCCGAGGGCCTGGCCGAGGCCCACCGGCACGGGCTGATCCACCGCGACATCAAGCCCCCGAACATCGTGGTGACCCCGGACTGGAGGGCCAAGCTCCTCGACTTCGGACTGGCCCTGCACCCGTACCGGCAACTGACGGAGCCCGGGACGGTGCTCGGGACCATCGGGTACATGGCCCCGGAGCAGGCCCGGGACCCGCACGCGGTGGACGCCCGGGCCGACCTGTTCAGCCTCGGCGCGAGCATGTACTGGGCCCTCACCGGCCGCGACCCGTTCCCGGAGACCGGGCACCTGCTCCGGGACCTCCAGACCCGGCTCACGGCCCCCCCGCCCAACGTCCAGCAGGTCCGCCCGGAGCTGCCCGAGGAGCTGTGCACCCTGGTGAACCGGATGCTCAGCACCGACCCGGACGCGCGGCCCCCGAGCGCGCGGGTGGTGGGGATCTCGCTGGCCGGGCTGAGCCGGTGGGTGCCGCAGGCGACCGAGCGGCCGCCGAGCGCGACCGCGGCCCCGGCCCGGCCCAGCGTGGTCATCGTCGAGGACGACGCGGCCCTCCGCAAGCTCCTGCGGCTGTACCTCGGGGACGAGTACGCGGTCGCCGAGGCGTCGGACGGC
This sequence comes from Gemmata sp., assembly GCF_051859125.1. Taxonomy (NCBI): domain Bacteria; kingdom Pseudomonadati; phylum Planctomycetota; class Planctomycetia; order Gemmatales; family Gemmataceae; genus Gemmata; species Gemmata sp. The sequence continues at coordinate 38,002 of NZ_JBHYGG010000302.1, read as the reverse complement.
GAGGCGCTCCGGGAGATCCTCCAGCGGCAGCACGCGGACCTCGTGATCCTCGACGTGAACCTCCCGGGGGTGACCGGGGACAAGCTGATCGACTCGATCCGGACGACCGACACGGACCGGCGGCCGCTGATCCTCCTGATGTCCGGGGTGATCCCGCCGGAGGCCCTGGGCGGGCTCATGGAGGCCGGGGCCGACGACTTCCTGGCCAAGCCGTTCTCGCGGGCCGAGTTCCGGTCCCGGGTCCGCGGGCTCCTGGGCCGCCGCGCCGGGAGCGAGCCGGCGCAGGCGGCCGCCCTCACCATGCGGGTCGGCATGGCCGACCTGACCCGGACCCCCGCCCCGCCCGGGCTGCCGCCCCAGAACGGGGCGCACAGCGCGGTCCAGGCGCTGACCGGCCTGTGCGCCCAGATGTTCCGCGAGATCCTCTCACTCGGGCCGGCGCACTCGGAGCGGATGGGGCGGTACGTCCGGGCGCTGGCGGGGGCCGTGCCCGACCGGGGGGAGTACTCGCGCCTGAAGGACGAGCGGTTCGTGGGCCTCCTCGAGACCGTCGCGCCGCTCCACGACCTCGGCATGGTCGCGGTGCCGTACAACATCCTGAACAAGCCGGCCGCGCTCGACGACCACGAGCGGATGGTGGTGCAGACGCACCCGGTCATGGGGGCCGAGTGGGTGACCGCGACGGCCGAGAAGTGCCCCTCGGACCTGTCGGCACTGGCCCTGGCGGCCGAGGTGATCCGGTCGCACCACGAGCGGTGGGACGGGGCCGGGTACCCGGACGGGCTGGCCGGCGACGCGGCCCCGCTCGCGGCCCGGGTCGTCGGCCTGGTCTCGGTGTACGACGCCCTGCGGTCCCGGCGGCCGTACCGCCCGGCCCTGTCCCACGCCCGCGTGGTCCGGATGATGACGACCGAGTCGGCCGGTCAGTTCGACCCGACGCTCCTCGCGGCCCTGGCGTCGGCCGCCGCCCGGTTCGAAAAGATCTACCAGTCCTGAGCGACCACCCCGTCCCCCTCCCGGGACGCTTCTTATGAAGTCCCAGACACTCTTCGCACGGTCCGCGGTCGCGGCGTGGGCGGCCCTCGTGGCCGCCGGGTTCGCGGCGTGGGACCGGTACGACCGGACCCCCGGCGCGGCCGGCACCGCGCCCCCGCACGGCCGCGGCCCCGGGGTCACGGCCTACCTGCACCCGCACTGCCCGTGCTCCCGGGCCACCGTGTCGGAACTCGCCGCCCTCGCCGACGGGGCGGGGTCCGGGGCCGTGACCGTCGTGTTCGTGCTCCCGCCGGGCACCGAACCGGGGTGGGAGCGCGGCCCGGCGCTCGACGCGGCCGGGCGCCTGGGGCTCGCGGTGCGGTGCGATGCGGGCGGAGCGGAGGCACTGGCCGACGGGGCCGCCACGTCCGGGCACGTCGTCGCCCGCGACGCGGCCGGCCGCGTCGCGTTCGCCGGGGGCGTGACGCCGGCGCGGGGCCGCGCGGGCGCGTGCCCCGGGCGCTCGGCCGTGGCCGCGGTCCTCGCCGGCGGGGAGCCGCCGGTGCCCGACGCCCCGGTGTTCGGGTGCCCACTTTTTTCGCCGGCGTGCGAGCGGGAGGGGCCGTGTCGACCGTAACGTTCCCCGAACTGGGCCAGACCGAACGGGGAGCCGTCGCCGCCCGCCCGGACCGCGTGGCCGAGTTGGTCGGGCAGACCCGCGGTGCGATCGCCCGGCGGACCGACCGGCTGTTCGTCGGCCTGTTCCTGTTCCAGTGGGCCGCGGCCGTCGGCCTGGCCCTGTGGGTGGCCCCGCACGCCTGGGCCGGGGCCGACCGGTCCACCCACCCGCACGTCTGGGCCGCCCTGCTCCTGGGCCTTGCGGTCATCAGCCTGCCCGTCACGCTGGGGCTGCTGCGGCCGGGCCAGGCGCTCACCCGGCACGTCATCGCCGCCGGCCAGATGCTCACCGGGGCGCTGCTCATCCACCTCACCGGGGGCCGGCTCGAGACGCACTTCCACGTGTTCGGGTCGCTCGCGCTGTTGAGCTTCTACCGCGACTGGCGGGTGCTGGTGACCGCGTCGCTGGTGGCCGCGGGCGACCACTTCGTTCGCGGGCTGGCGTGGCCCGAGTCGATCTACGGCGGCCCCGCCGGGGCGTGGCGGTGGGTCGAGCACATCGGCTGGGTCGCGTTCATCGACGTGTTCCTCGCGTACTCGTGCCTGCGGTCCGCGCGGGACCAGGTGGCCACCGCCGAGCGGCAGGCGGCGGTCGAGGCCGGCCGCGAGGGGGTCGAGGGGCTGGTCCGCCAGCGGACCGCGGAACTGGAGGAGCGCGAGTACCGGTTCCGCGCCCTGATCGAACAGGGGACCGACTTCATCACCGTCATCGCCCCGGACGGGACGATCCTGTACGAGAGCCCGTCCGTCGAGCGGCTCGGCCGCCCCGTCGGGGAGTTGCTCGGGGCCAGCGCCTGGGGCTTCGTTCACCCGGACGACCTGCCCGCGACGATGGAGCGGCTCCGGTACGCCCTGACCCACCCGGGCGAGTCCGTGCCCGTGGACGTCCGGGCCCTGGCCGGGGACGGGACGTGGCGGTGCTTCGAGGGGAGCAGCCGGTTCACCCCGGACCTGTTCGGGGCCGGGGCGCTGGTGGTGAACACCCGCGACGTGACCGAGCGGAAGCTCGCCGAGGCCGAGCGGGACCGCATCTTCACCGACTCCCTCAGCCTCCTCATGGTGGGCACCTTCGTGGGGCAGTTCCAGCGACTCAACCCGGCCTGGGAGCCGGTCCTGGGGTACCCGCCGGCGGAGCTGGAGGGGCAGGCGTTCCTGCCCCTCGTACACCCCGACCACCGGGACGCCACGGTCGCGGAGGTCGCCAAGGTCGCCGCCGGGGGCAAGTCGCGGGCGTTCGAGAACCGGGTCCTGCACAAGGACGGGTCGTACCGGTGGGTGGTGTGGAACGCGACCCCGTTCCACGACGGCCGCACGTTCTACGCGGCCGGCGAGGACGTGACCGACCGCAAGCGGACCGAGGAGGAGCTGCGGGAGTACGGCCGGAAGGCGGCCGGGGACCGCGACCGGATCGAGCGGCAGGCCGCGGAGCTGACCCGCCGGGCCGAGGAGCTGTCGCGGGCGCGCGAGGTGGCCGAGGCCGCGAGCCGCGCCAAGAGCGAGTTCCTGGCCAACATGAGCCACGAGATCCGCACCCCGATGAACGGCATCCTCGGGCTCACCGAACTGGTGCTCCAGTCCGACCTGACCGCGGACCAGCGGGAGTCGCTCGCGCTGGTCCAGTCGTCGGCCAACGCGCTGCTCACCGTCATCAACGACGTCCTCGACTTCTCGAAGATCGAGGCCGGGAAGCTGGACCTCGACCCGGTCCCGTTCGGGGTCCGCGACGTGGTCGGCGACACCCTCAAGGCGCTCGCGCTGCGGGCCGACGCGAAGGGGCTCGAGCTGACCCACGACGTCCGCCCCGACGTGCCCGACGTCCTGGAGGGGGACGCGGGCCGGCTCCGGCAGGTGCTGACCAACCTCGTCGGCAACGCGATCAAGTTCACCGAGCACGGCGAGGTGAGCGTGTCGGCCCACCGGGTGCCCGGCCCCGACGGGGTCCGGGTCCGGTTCACCGTGGAGGACACCGGCATCGGGGTCCCGACGCACCTGCACGAGTCGATCTTCGACGCGTTCTCGCAGGCCGACGGGAGCACCACCCGGCGGTACGGCGGGACCGGCCTGGGGCTGACCATCTCGGCCCGCCTCGTCGCCCTCATGGGCGGCCGCATCTGGGTCGAGAGCGAGCCCGGGCACGGGAGCCGGTTCCACTTCGAGGCCCGGTTCGCCGCGTGCCCGGCGCCGACCTCCCGGTCCGCCGCGGTGCCGGTGGCGACCCTGCACGGGACCAGCGTCCTGGTGGTGGACGACAACGCGACGAACCGCCGGGTGCTGTGCGAGGCGCTGCGGCTGTGGGGCGCGCGGGCGACCGGGGTCGAGTCCGGCCCGGAGGCGCTCGCCGAGTTGCGGCGGGCCGCCGGGGCCGGCGCGGCGCACTCGCTGGTGCTCCTCGACGCCGTGATGCCCGACATGGACGGGTTCGCCGTGGCCGAGGTCCTCGCCCGCGAGCCGACGCCGGCCGGACCGGTCGTCATGATGCTGTCGTCGTCGGACCGGCAGGACGACGCGGCCCGGTGCCGGGCGCTCGGTCTCGCCGCGTACCTGGTCAAGCCGGTGAAGGCGGCCGAGCTCCGCCAGGCCATCCTCCGGGCGCTGGGGGCCGGGCCGGGGACCCCGGTGCAGGGCACCCAGCGGCCCGGGGGGGCCGGGGCCGCGGGCGGCCCGCTCCGCGTCCTGCTCGTCGAGGACAACCCCATCAACCAGCGGGTCGCCGTGCGGATGCTCGAGGGGTTCGGGCACTCGGTCGCCGTCGCCGGCCACGGCGGGGAGGCCGTCGCGGCCGTCGGGCGGGAGCCGTTCGACGTGGTCCTCATGGACGTGCAGATGCCGGTCATGGACGGGTTCGAGGCCACGCGGCTCATCCGCGCGGGGGAGGCCGCGGCCGAGCGGCGGACCCCGATCGTCGCGATGACCGCCCACGCCATGACCGGGGACCGGGACCGGTGCCTCGCCGCGGGGATGGACGACTACCTGTCCAAGCCCGTCCACCGGGACGACCTCGCCGCGGTGCTCGCCCGGTACTCCGCGGCCGCCCCCGCGGCGCGGGCCGCGCCCGCGGTGCGGCCCGCGACCGGGACCGTGTTCGACCGGGCCGCGGCCCTCGCCCTCCTCGGCGGCGACGAGGCGCTGTTCGCCGACCTCGCCGCACTGTTCCGGGCCGAGGGGCCGCGGCTCCTCGGCGAGCTCCGCGGGGCGCTGCTCGCCGGGGACGCGGCCGGGGTCCGCCGGAACGCCCACAGCCTCAAGGGGTCGTCCGGCTACCTGGGCGGGGCCGGCGTCGGGACCGCCGCGTTCCGCCTGGAGGTGCTCGGCGAGGCCGGGAACCTGGCCGCCGCCCCGGACGCCTTCCGCGCCCTCGAAATGGAACTCGACCGGCTCCTGGTCGCCCTGCAGCCGGCCGCGGACCCCGCCCCGGCCCCCGCGTGAGCCCCCGCACCGTGCTGGCCCAACTATGCGAATCCTGATCGCCGACGACGAGGTCGTCTCCCGGACCATCCTGGAGCGCACGGTGAAGGGGTGGGGGCACGAGGTCGTGGCCGCCTCCGACGGCGAGGCCGCGTGGGCCGCGCTGCGGGCCGACGACGCCCCGAAGCTCGCCATCCTCGACTGGGTAATGCCCGGGCTGGAGGGGCCGGAGGTGTGCCGCCGGGCGCGGGCCCTCGGCCGCCCGGTGCCCACGTACACGATCCTCCTCACCTCGAAGAACGACAGCCAGGACGTGGTCGCCGGGCTCGAGAGCGGGGCCGACGACTACGTCGTCAAGCCGTTCGACCGGGCCGAGCTCCAGTCCCGGATCCGGGTCGGCGAGCGGGTCGTCGCCCTCCAGCAGGCGTTCGCCGACCGGGTCCGCGAACTCGAGGACTCGCTGGCCCGCATCCACCGCCTGCAGGGGCTGATCCCGGTGTGCGCGTGGTGCCGGCGGGTGCGGAGCGACCAGAACTACTGGCAGTCCGTCGAGCAGTACATGGCCGAGGTGACGGACTGCCGGATCTCCCACGGGATCTGCCCGACGTGCCTCGAGCGCGAGGCACGCGAGCCCGAGGCGCCGGCGTGAGGCCGGGGCGCACGCGATCCGCCCGGGTCGGACCGGATCTGTTGGGTTCGTCTTGGCCCGAGCCCGAGCGCCGAGCGAGGGTTCACGTCGACCCTCGCTCGGCGCTCGGGCTCGGACCAGGACGCCACGGGTACGGATCAACCGGATCCGGTATCATCCCGAATCGCGTGGAACAGTTGCCCGTGGTGGGGCAGGCATTCTTGCCTGCCTCCGGAAGCGGTTGGAGGCAGGCAAGAATGCCTGCCCCACCCGACCGAAACGAATGCATGAGGTTCGGCATCAGTCCTTGTCGCCGCCGAGGGTCACGGGGATCTTGTACACCTCGTTGAGCCGGGCGTGCGCGTGGCTCCCGTGGCCGGTCTTCGGGAAGGTGCTGCAGATGAACTTCAGCGTCTTGATCGCGTCCTCCTTCTTCCCCGCGGCCTCCTGCGTCTGGCTGATCTCCCAGTACATCGACGCCGACAGGTTCTTGTCCATCGACGACGCGATCACCTGCCGGTACAGCGCCATCGCCTCGTCGTACTCCTTCAACTGGCGGTGCGCCGCGGCCATGTGCTGGTAGTTGTGCGGGTACCGGTCGGTGCCGCGGTACGCGGTGATGCACTCCTTCCACCGGTGCGCGTAGTACAGCGTCTCGGCGATCTGGAAGTGGTACTCGGCGGCGTTCTTGGCGTCGGCGGTGAGCAGCTCGCGGTACATTGCGATGGCCGGGTCGGGCTTGCCGCCCTGGCGGTACGACCACGCGGCCGCGGCCAGCCACTTCGGCGCGGTCGCGGCGTCGGCCGCCAGCTCGCGGTAGATCGCGACCGCCTTGTCGGTCTGCCGCGGGGTCTCCTCGTCGTAGCTCGCGGCGATGGCCGCCTTGCCCGCGACCGCGTCCTTGAACTTGGCGTAGGTCGCGCGGGCCTCCTCGCGCTTCTGGTTGTTCTTGTACCACTGCGCGAGGTGCCCGAGGGCGTTGTCGTCGGCCCCGAGCGCCGCGACGATCTCGTCGTACACGGCCTTCTCCTTGTCGGGCTGCCGGGCGGCGTGCCGGACCCCCGCGACCGCGTACCACGCCGCGACCCCCAGCGGCTTCGTCTTCTCGTCCTTGAGCAGTTCCGCCGAGCGGGCCTTGAGCCACCCGCAACTCGCGTCGGCCAGCTTCTCGCCGCGCTTCCGCGTCGCCTCGTCCATCGACCCGGTGAGGGCGTGGACCACCTGCGGGAGCCCGCCGTGGTGCCCCTCCATCAGGTGCGGGACGAGCTGCGCCTCGCCGCAGGTGGTGGACAGTGCCTTGAGCCCCTCGTCGAAGTTGCCCGCGTGGAACACGATCTGCGTGTACTGCCGGGCGGCGTTCACGCACGGCTCGGCCGCGCCGCCCTTCCGCTCGACGTCGAACGTGAGCTGGCGGAGCAGGTTCACCCGGGTCTCGGCGTCGTTCTCCTTCTCCGCGATGGCGGCCAGGTCGAGCCGCGCCCACACCGCGGCGACGTGCGCCGGGTACGCGGTGATCGCCTTCGCGTACGCCTTCTTCGCGGGCTTGATGTCGCCGATCTCGCGGTACGTCTGCGCGATCAGGATGGCCGCGATCGGCGCCTCGGGCGAGTCCGGGAAGTAGTCGAGGAGCGTCTGGTACCCGTCCTTGATGGCCGCGTTCTGCTTCCGCAGGCTCACGAGGCAGTGCGAGTACTTGAGCTGCGCGTAGGGTGCGCCCTCGCTCGTCTCGTACAGCTTGAGGAACTTCTCGTACTCGTCGGCGGCGGCCTTGAACTGGTGGGCGTTGTAGAGGCGATCGGCGGCCGTGAGCTGGAACCGCTCGGCCTCCTTGAGCTTCTCCCACCGCTTCAGGTCCATCTGGTGGTCGCGCGGCCCGGCCGCGTCCGCCGCGGCGACCGCCCCGAGGAGCAGCGCGGCCGCCGACGCCCACCGAACGGCCGTCCGCGCGATCACTGTTGCTGTGCTGAGCGCCACTTGTCTTGCTCCGCGTAGGCGTAAAAGAGGATGTTGATGCCGAGCTGGTAGCAGTTCTCCCAGACGGCCTTCTTGATGCCGGCGTGGTCGTCGCGCCAGGCGTCGCTGAGCGCGCCGGGGTGGTAGTACACGGCCCACCGGCCGTCGATCTTCCACCCGAGCGGCTCGGCCTTGCTGCCCGGCGCGTGGTTCACGACGAACGGCAGTTGCGGCAGGTCGTAGGGGCGCTGGTGGATGCGGTCGTCGCGGGGGACGACGACCGCGGTCACGCCCGTGATCCGGTTCATCTCGGCCACGAAGTTGTGGTGGAACCCGTGGCCCCCGAGGTTGTCGCCGAGCACCATGCCGTGCTTGTCGATGAGGTACTCGCGGAGGATCTTCCGCTCGGCTTCAGTGGGAGAGAACGTGTGCGCGCCGCCGATGTAGATGAGCGGGAACGGCTTCTTCGCCGCGGCCCGGGCGAGCGTTTGGAAGTCGATCGACTTGTCCTCCTCCGCGATCTTCACGAGCGGCTCGCGGGCCTTCAACTCGGCCAGCAGGTTGCGGTCGCCGCCGACGCCGAAGTTCTTGTTCCACGAACCGTCGGAGTGCCGCAGGCGGACCAGTTCGTACTTCCCGCTGCCGGTGCCGCTGCCGAACCCGCCGCCCTTCCCGGCCCCCTGGCCGAGCCCGCCCGGCCCGCTCCCGGCCTTGTACTGGTTCGCCGTCTCCTCGTTGAACTTCATCTCGATCTTGTCGATCGGCGGCGGCGCGGCGAACACGATCGAGCTGTACGGGTTGATGACGTACTTCTTGCGGACCACCTTCTGCACCTTCACGGCGGTCGCCTTGATCGAGTCGTTCCCGCCGCCGGCCGGGATGTCGGACTCGATCTCGTCGCCGGCCGCCGCGGACTGGTGCGCGATGAAGTACGCGAGCAGGAACACGAGCGAGTACGCGGTGAGGACCGACAGCGACTGCCGCACCCGCCGGGCCTGCGCGAGTGCCGTGGCCAGGGAGATCACCGCGAGGAACGCGAGGATCGACGGCGCCCAGGTGCCGTGGAGCGTCTTGTAGAGGTCCATCACCCGCGCCCCGAGGAGCGGCGTGGCGCTGGGCACGAGCATCACCTTCTCGATGACGACCGGGAGCCACGCGGCGACGGCCACGGGCACCAAGAGGATCGAGGCGAGGAACGCCGGGGTGAACGTGTAGAGGTGGGCGGCCGGGTCGAGCGGGTTCCAGTACCCGCGGCGGCCGCCGGGGGTCTCGCCGCACACCGAGATGAGCGGCCGGGCGTCCGGGTCGGCGGGCTGCGACCGGACCTCGATCCGCCGCGCGGCCCACTCCAGGAGGTACACGACGCCGACGCCGCCGATCAGGTACAGGCCGATCCACCCGCCCGGGTCGACGGCCCACCCGAGGGCCGGCAGCACGTCGTGGCCGAACAGGGCGAAGTTCGCGGGGTCGCCGAGCGAGCCGCCGGTGGCGAAGGCGCGGAACACCGCGAGGCCGGCCCACGCGAGCAGGTACAGGCCGGTGAGGAGCGCGGCCCGCGGAAGAGTCAGGCGAAGGCGGTTCACGGGGGTCTCGCCGGGAGTTCGGAGTTCGGGGTGACAACCCGCAGGTCGTTGAATCGGGCGCGGAATAAGTCGGCGTGGTCGGTCGGCGTTTCAGGTGGAGCCCCTCACCCGCGACTCGAAGAGCCTCGTCGCGACCTCTCCCCGTAGGAACGGGGCGAGGTGGGGGTAGTTGGTTTCTTCTTGAGCGGGTCCGATCACGGTGCCGGTGAGGGGTCCGGGAACCCCACCTCGCCCCGTTCCTACGGGGGGCTTTGACCGCGGCGGGTGAGGGGCACCACTCAGCCCCTCCACCACGTTGCACATCGCATCGAAGGCGCAGCCGCAGGCGGCACCCGAAACGTGTTACTTGAGTCCCGGCAGGTCGTCCTCGCCGCCGGCCTTGAACGGGTCCTTCGACTTGGGGGTGCCGGACTTCGTGCCGGTCTCGCCGAGCTTGTTGAGCAGGTCGTCCTTCGGCTGCACCTTCGGGCCGGTCGGGGTGGCGGGGGTCTTCGTGGCCGGGTCCGTCGTGCCCTTCGGCTGCGGGGCCGGGGCGGTCGTGTCGTCGGTCTTCTCGTCGGGCGGGGCCGGGGCGGCCGCCTTCGCGCCGTCCTGCGGCTTCTGCAGGAAGTACGGGACGACGGTGAGCAGGCCGATGACGAGGCCGAACAGCACGGTCGCCTGGAGCGACGCCTTGAACAGGCCGCCGGTACCGGAGAGGCCGAGCGCCTCCTGCGGGGTCTTGGCGCGGTGGGGGAGGACGTCGGCGATGCGGCCCGGGTCCGCGGTCGCGACCTTGGCGAGTTCGCCGTTCTGGTTGGTGCGGGGTGGTTGCATCGGGGTGCTATGGGGAAAAGGCGTCGGGGCGGGGTGAGGCAGCGTGCGGCGGGCGGATTCCATCGTACCGACTCGCGGCGGTCTGTCAAAGATTGTGTTTCGCGGAAAAAGTTCGGATTGCGTCGAATTTGCCGCTTGCAATCCCGTCGCCGGTTGGACAAACTTAACCCGCAGAACCGATTGTTCGGCGACTTCCAACCGCGGGATTCCTGCTGCCCCCGCACGGTCGCCAGCCACGCACACAAGTGAAGGGCCGCCCTTCCGCGTGGGGTTCCGCACAACCCGCCGCCTTGAGCCAAGCCGAGACCGAACCGAGCCCCGCCCGCCGCACGCCCGGGTTTCGCTGCGTCTCCTCTTTTGGAGTCGATCCGTAAATGAGCACCGCCGCCACCCGCTTGCGCCTGGCCGTGCCCGGCTTCGTGCTGGGCTGCCTCGTCGTCCCGATGCTCGCCACCCACGGCGCGCCCGCCGGCCAGGACGCCAAGGCGAAGGACAAGGACAAGGGCAAGGACAAGGGCTCGCCCGAGCGCGGGTCGATCGTCGAGGACCGCACCGCCCGCAAGCTGCTCGAGGCCGGCGACGCCCGGCTCGACGCCGGCGAGCCCGCCAAGGCCATCGAGGTGTGGCAGTCGGTGATCGAGCGGTACCCGCGGAGCAAGGTGCGGTTCGACGCCCACCTGAAGCTCGGCAACCACCTGCTCAACAAGGACCGCGCCTACGACCGGGCCCGGACCTACTTCGAGTCGGCCGCCGTCGAGGACAACCCGAACGAGGAGCAGCGGGCCGAGGCCACCCTCCGCATCGGCGAGTGCTACTACGAGAGCGGCAACTTCGGGAAGACGTTCAAGTACATGCGGGACGTGATCGAGAAGTTCCCGGTGAGCCCGCAGGTGAACCGCGCGTACTACTACATCGGCCTGGGCCACTTCAAGCAGGGGCACTACAGCCGGGCGATCAGCGCCCTTGAGCGCGTCGGCACCGCCCTGCCCCCGCCCGACAAGGGGGCCGAGGGGGTCAAGCCGGTCGCCGAGGTGCTCGAGGCCGGCAAGCGGCTGTTCGTCCGCATCGAGGACGCCGACCTCGCCGCGCTGGAGCAGGGCAAGACCGTCCCGGTGAAGGTCGAGGCGGCCAGCGGCGACGTCGAGACCGTCGAGTGCGTGCCCATCGGCCGCAACGTGCGGGTCGTCGTCGGCACGCTCCCGACCACCCTCGGCCGCTCGGTCCCGAACAACGGCCGCCTCGAAATCAAGGGCGGCGACACGATCAAGATCTCGTACCGCGACGTCCACACCGCCGCGGGGGCCAAGGAGAACGTGGTCGCCAGGGACGTGCCGGTCGTCGGCACCGCGACCGCCGCGGTCACCGACGGCGCGTACTCCGAGACGCTCCAGGGCGTCGTCCTCGGCCGCGGCATCCACCTCCAGGTCGTGGACGCCGACTTCGACCTGACCGACGGGGCCGACGTGCTCAAGGCGACCGTCGAGGTGTACCGCGAGAAGACCCCCGAGGAGCTCGCGGCCGAGGCCGGCCCCGGCGGCAAGGGCGTGGACCCACCCGTCGGCAAGGCCGACCCGAACAAGCTCGAGCGGTTCAAGAAGATCGACAAGGTCGACGTCGTCCTCAGCGAGGCGAAGATCGTCCGCGTCCTCCCGGAGAACGTCCCCCTCGTCATCATCCCGACCGACGAGCCGAAGAAGGACGCCGAGCCCAAGAAGGACGGCGAGGAGCCCAAGAAGGACGCCGAACCGAAGAAGGACGAGCCCAAGCAGCCCGAGGCGAAGAAAGAGGAGCCCAAGAAGGACGAGCCCAAGCAACCGGAGCCGCCGAAGGACGACGGCACCATCCACTCCGGCACGTTCCGCGCGGTCGTCTCGCTGGAGAAGGCCGAGACCGCCACCGCCGGCGACCAGGTCCTCCAGGCGCAGCCGAACGACCTCATCGTGCTGACCTACGGGGACGCCCGGAACGTGACCGGCGAGCCGCGGACCGTCGTGTTCAAGGCCCGCGTCGTCGAGGGCAGCCTCGGCAGCGTCCGCGTGTCGCAGACGCAGATCTCGGACCAGGAGCTCCGGGTCCGCACCCAACTCAAGACCGCCAGCGCGCTGACGAACATCGGCAACCGGTACAAGGAGTTCGGCCTCAAGAAGAACGCCGACGACAAGTACCAGGCCGCGATGACGATGTGCGAGGAGATCAGCGCCGAGGCCACGAAGCTCGGCGGCCGCACCCTCGAGGAGACCTACGTCCAGCTCTGGAAGATCTACTTCGAGATGGACAAGCTCGACCTCGCGGCCGCGATGAGCCAGCGGCTCCAGCGGGACTTCCCGAACAGCGAGTTCGTGGACGCCGCGCTGCTCCAACTGGCCGACGTGTCGCGCAAGCAATCGCAACTCCAGCGGGCCATCGGGATCTACACGAGCGTGCTGCGGCTCGAGAAGAGCCCGCTCCGGGGCGAGGCCCAGTTCGGCATCGCCGAGTGCTACGAGGAGATGGCCAAGGCCGCCGAGGGCGCGCGGTCCCAGCAGCTCTACGACCAGTCGTTCCAGGAGTACAAGAAGGTCTTCGACCAGTTCCCGGACAGCGGCCGGGTCGGCGAGGCGGTCGCGAAGATGGCCAACTACTACTACGTTCAGAAGGACTACGCCCGCGCCATCGACGTGTTCGAGTCCGTGCTCCGCACCCACCCCGACGCCAAGTTCCTCGACGTGATCCTGTTCAACTACGGCCGGTGCCTGTACCGCCTCGACAAGAAGGCGGACGCCCGCAAGCAGTTCGACCAGATGATCGCCGACTTCCCCGAGAGCCCGCTGGCCCCCGACGCCAAGAAGATCTCCGAGGCGCTCCGCAAGGCCGGGAACTGACCGCACGCACCGCACGCCGCCGGGGGACCCGCGTCCCCCGCTCGCCCCACCCGCACACTACCCGAGTCCGGTATCCCGATATGCTCACCCGCACCCTGCCCCTGACGGCGCTGTTCCTCGCGATGCTCGGCGTCGCGGTCGCGCACCAGCAACCGGCCCCGGCCGACAAAAAGGCCCCGCCCGTCGAGGGCGACATCGACGAGGCCGGCAAGCAGGCCGCCGCGCTCGAGGCGCAACTCGCCAAGACCAGCAGCACGAGTAAGGACGGGGCCGAGCTGCAACTCAAGCTCGTGAACCTGTACCACGAGAACGGCCGCCCGTTCGGCCTCGTCCGCACGGCCCAGGCGTTCGTCACCCAGCACGTCACGCACCCGGCGCACAAGGACGTGATGCTCAAGCTGATCGACGGGCTCCAGGCCACGGGCCGGAACAAGGAGCTGGTCGCCACCGGGCGCCAGTTCTTGACCCGGCACCCGGGCGACCCGGCGAGCGCCGACGTCGAGCGGTGGCTCGCCCGGCTGGTCCGCCGGTCCAACGACTACGCCGCCACCGCCGCGATCCAGGACGCGCACTGGAAGCGGCTCGGGCCGACCCCCGAGGGCCAGCGGACCGGCCGCGACGCCATCGGCCTGTACTACGCCGTCAACAACCCCGACGCGCTCGCCAAGGCCGCGGCGCTCGGCGAGGAGATGCTCGACAAGCTCCCGGCCGGCGGCCCGGCCACCAGCGCCGGGTGGAGCGCGTTCGACGCCCAGGAGCGGCTCAGCCAGTGGGCCAAGTCGAACCAGGTCGGCGCGAAGCTCCTCGCCAAGAGCCCGCCCGCGAGCCCGTACTACCTCCAGCTCCTCCACTCCCGCATGGCCGAGAACTTCAGCCGCCTCGGGCAGCGGGTGAACGCCGCCGAGAGCTTCCGCAAGGCGCTGGCCGTCGCGAACGCCCCGCCCCGCCCCGACCTGCACATGCGGCTCATCGAGGAACTGGTCCAGACCAACCCGAAGGTGCCCGAGTTCGAGCCGACCGTCAACGACTACGTCGCGAAGTTCCCGGCCCGGCCCGACCGGTTCGCGGCCCTCGTGCGGCTCGCCGGCGTGGCCGCCAACAACAAGGACGCGGCGCGGGCCGAGCAGGTCCTCGCCGGCGTGCTCCCGTTCGACGCCCGCTCGCACGGCGCCCCGTCGGCCTACGTCGGCCTGTTCGGCGGCGACGCGGACAAGACCGTGAAGGCCAACCGCCTCGCGGCCGCCGAGAAGGTGCTCCGCGACGCGATCGCCAAGAACCCGGCCCCGTACCACGCCGCGGCGCTGCGGTACTCGCTCGCGTTCGAGTTGCTCCGCGACCGGGCGCAGAACGTCCCGGCCGCGAAGGCCGTGGCCCGCGAACTCGCGTTCCAGTTCCCGTTCAACGACGGCACCACCAGCGGCGCGGTCAACTGGCTCCTCGACACCCCGGCCGACGAGGCCGAGTTCGCCGCCGACGTGGCCCGCACCGTCGAGGCCCGGCGGAAGTTCCCGTGGATCAACACCTACCGGGGCACGCTCGCCGCGTGGGCGCAGGGGCGGCTCGGCAACAAGGACACCGTGGCCCGCGCCAAGGCCGTGCAGGCCGCACTTTCCGCGAGCGACAAAGAACCCGTGAACGCCCTGTGGGTCGCGCTCGACACCGCCAACGCGCAGAATATGTGGTCCCCGCAGGCGGCCGCGGCCCGCGCCAAGATCCTCGCCGACACCGCGGCCCTGCCCGACGACGTGGTCGACAGCTTGTTCTCTCACCAGCAGCACTACCAGCGGCACTACGGGCCGAACGACGCCGAGCGGCTCAAGAGCATCGAGACCGCCAAGGCCTGGGCCGCGCGGTTCCCGAAGGCGTTCGACCCGGCCGCGGTGTACCTGAACCACGCGACCGACTTCAACAAGCCCGACGCGTTCCGCGCGGCCGCGCCGGTCGTACTGGCCCTCGAACCGACCGCCCTCAACACCGACCTGGCCCGCCGCCTGTTCACCGCCGCCGGGCACTTCAAGGACAACGCCGTCGCCACCCAGGCGTGGGCGTGGACCAAGAAGATGTTCGACAAGCACGGGTACGACAACGGCAACGCAACCACGATCGGCGACACGCTCGCGGCGCTCGGTCTGAAGGCCGAGGCCAAGGAGTGCTGGGAGAAGGCGCTGGCCGGGAACCCGTACTCGCAGGACTACGTGCAGTGCGCGGCGCGGCTCCTCGCGCTCCAGCCCGACGACGCGGCGAAGGCCAAGTTCATCGACGGGCTGCTCGCGAAGGAGAGCGGCTGGCACTTCAGCTTCGCCGTGTGGCGCGCCGACCTGATGGTGAAGGCCAACGACCTCGACGGGGCCGCGAAGCTGCTCGGCCCGGCGGCCGACAAGGTCCGCGACACCCCCTTCGGCGCGCAGCCCCCGGAGAACGAGTGGCAGGCGCTCGCGAACTGGGTCGGCGGGTACCGCGCCTACGTGCCGCCGAACCCGGCCGCGCCGGTCGACCCGAAGCTGCCCAAGGCCCCGGTCATCACCCCCGCCGACAAGCAGAAGCTGTTCACGATCGTCCGCGACCTGCAGATCCAGCGGGCGTCGATGGTCGCGCAGGCGGCCCTGCTGGAACTCGACGAGGCCGCGAAGATGCCGCCGATGAAGCGGCTCCTGGCCCTGAGCGGGGCCGCCCTGCTCGGGTACGGCGACTCGACCGACTTCGACTACCTCGCCCCGTACGTCCAGGGCGCGATGGGCCGCAAGGACTACATGGGCGCGGCCACCCTCATGAGCTCGATGCTCGGCACGTTCCCGGCCCTCGACGAGGGCCGCCGCAAGGCCGGCCGCGACCTGCTCACCCAGGCGTACACCCGGCTCGGGGCCGCGGGCGGCGCGGTCATCGACGAGAAGAGCCCCCTCGCGCCGCTCCTCTCCGCGGCGCTGCAGCTCCGGCTCGGCGACCAGAAGCTCGCGTTCGAGACGTACCTCGCCAACCAGAAGCTGTTCGACGAGCACCGGGCCGAGGTGCCCGTGGACCTGCTGGTGTTCGTGTGCGAGAACCACATCGCCGCCGGCGGCGAAGACAACCACACCCGCGTCGAGGACACGCTCCGCGCGTGGCTCATCAAGAACGCCGACGTGAAGGAAGTGGACGACGTCGAGAAGGCCCGCGTGCAACTGCTCCTGGGCCGGAACTACTTCAAGTCGAAGCGGTACGACCTGGCCCGGGCCGAGTTCACCACCCTGCTCAACAAGTACCCCAAGACCGCCCAGGCCGTGGACGCCGACTTCGGGATCGGCGAGACGTTCATGGAGCAGAAGGTGTACGACCAGGCCGAGCAGGCGTTCGAGCGGCTCGCCGGGAGCCGGGACCGCGACGTGGTGATCCGGGCCGAGTTCCTCCGCGGCGTCCTCGCGTCGCGCCGCGGCGACAGAGACGAGGCCCGCGCCATCTTCCGCAGCGTGCTCGAGCGCGTCCCGAACATCGAGCTGGCCAACCAGGCGCTGTACAACCTGTCCGAGGTGTACGGGGCCGAGCAGCGGTACGTCGACCAGCTCGAACTGCTCCGCACCGTCGGCCGCCTGGGCCGCGCCAGCAAGCGGTACCATACCCCGGGCGAGGCGCTCTCGATCGTGGTGCAGGACAGCGACCTGGGCGTGAGCCGCGGGCACAGCCGCATCCCGGTGCAGGTGACCACCGAGCCGGGCGGCGACGTCGAGACCATCTACCTGATCTCCGGCGGCGCGGGCAAGGGGCTGTTCCGGGCCGACCTGGAGACCCGCCTCGGGGCCGCGGCCAAGAACGACCGCGTCCTGCAGCTCACCGGCAAGGACACCATCCGCGTCGACTACCCGCCGGAGTTCAAGAAGGAGTTCAAGGACGCCCCGCTGCCCGACGCCGAGATCCGCATCGCGGCCGACGGCCGGCTCGACGTGTCCAGCGGCAAGATCATCGACGAGGACGAGGAGACGTTCAGCGCCAAGCTGGCCCGCGAGGCCCGCGACGAGCCCGGCGAGGACAAGCGCAAGGGGCTCGACCGGCCCAAGGACCAGGTGAAGCCCGGCAACGTCGTGTACGTCCGCGTCCGGGACGCCGACCGCGACGTGTCCGACCAGCCCGACAAGATCGCGGTCAAGCTCGTGTCGGCCGGCGGCGACCAGGTGACCGCGGTGCTGACCGAGACCGGCCCGCACACGGGCATCTTCGAGGGCACCGCGAAGACCGGCGAACTGCCCGCCGGGGCGCTGGCCACGAACACCGCCATCGACCACAGCCCGCTCATGGCCATCGACAAGGACAAGAAGACCGCGTGGCTCAGCGAGCCGGACGGCGTGACGCCCAAGCTCTTGAGCATCGACATGAAGGACCTGAAGCGGGCCGACCGCGTCACGGTGTGGACCCCGAACGCGGCCCGCAACGCCCCGATCCGCGTGACCCTGGAGGGCAGCGAGGACGGCCGGCTGTGGTTCCGCCTCGCGGCCACGCACCCGGACCCGAAGGTGACCCCGGTCGCCGGTGACGCCGGCGAGATGACCGCCCGCGTCTTCCGCGCCGACGGCCACGGGTACGCCGCGTGGGACCAGGTCGTCGCGCTGACCAAGACCGCCAAGCCCATTGCGGAAGGCAAGGCGGCCGACCTGTTCTGGACCCGCCAGCCCGACGAGAAGGCGAAGCCGGCGACCAGCGTCGTGTGGCACGGCAAGGTCGTGCAGCCGAAGAGCGGGGCCGTCCGGTTCGCGGTCACCGGCGAGAAGACGGCGCTGATGGTCGACGGCCGGCTCGAACTGCCGGTCGGCCCGAACGGCCGGCACGCCGACGTGTACCTCGACGCCGGCTCGCACGTCGTCACCATCTTCGCGGCCGCCGGCCCGAACACGAACACCCTCGAGGCCCGGTGGGCGAGCGGCGACGCGGTCACCGAACTGGTGACCACCGCCCCGTTCCGCGCCAGCGACTTCGACCTGACCCGCCCCGAGGCCAAGGCCGCCCCGGCCCCGCGGCCGCTCGGCGAGGCGACCGCCGACAAGGAGGGCACGTCGTGGGACTTCAAGTTCCCGGCGATGAACCTCCGCCACGTCCGGCTCGTGATCCACGAGTACCGCGGCGAGGCCGTGGCGGTCAACCACGTCGAGGTCCGCGACACCGAGAAGAACGCGCTGCACATCCCGACCGAGGCCGACCTGCTGTCGCTCGCGACGAACGACGTGCTGGAGATCTCCGGCGGCGACGTGGTCACGGCGACGTACATCGACGACGTGAACACCACCGGCGGCTCGCGGCTCCTCGCGGCCAAGCTGACCGCGACGTACCACAACGCGGCCATCCACCCCATCGCCTACGACTTCCTCAAGGGGCCGAACGGCGAGGTGTCCACGCGGCGCAAGGAGCTGCTCCGGATCGACCCGGGCGAGCGGATCGTCATCGAGGTGACCGACTACGACATGGACGCGACCGCCGGCCCGGACAAGATCAAGGTCCAGGTCCAGGTGAACGACGGCCCCCCGATCGAGCTGGAGGCGACCGAGACGCAGGAGAACAGCGGCGTGTTCACCAAGGAGGTGGACACCGCGGCCGCGCCCGCCGGCGACAAGCTCGCGGTGAAGCCCGGCGACCGCGTCGCGCTGCGGTACTTCGACCAGCAGAACACGGTCCCCGGCCACGGGTCGTTCCGCGAGGCCGTGGTGTACGTGAACGAGCCGACCGCGGGCAAGGTGCGGGTCGTCGAGACCCGCACGACCCGGCCCCCGCAGCCCGCGGGCCAGTTCGCGGTCGTCGTGCCCCCGCAGGTCCGCTACCTCCCGGCCCAGCCGGGCGAGCCCGACCCGAAGGCGGCCGCCGGGGTCGCGTTCGAGGCCCCGTTCACCGTCGAGGTCGTCGACCGCGACGCGGCCAAGGACAGCAGCAGCAAGGTCGTCGTGAAGTTGAAGACCACCACCGGCGCGGAGGTCGAGGTCGAGTGCGTCCTGAACGACCGCCGGCTCGGCAGCAGCGGGCTCCCGGACCGCCCCGGGACCGCGCTCCAGGAGGGCCGGTTCACCGGGCAGGTCATCATGCAACTCGGCGGCAAGGACACGGCCGCGCTCGTGCCGCTGACCGCGTCCATGCCCCGCGACTTGATCGGCGGGCCGGTGCTGCCGAAGGACGACATGGGCGACGACGGGAAGCGGGACAAGACCCTCATCACCAAGGTGCTGAACCTGACCGGGGCGGACGTGGTCGAGGCCGAGTACAAGGACGAGAAGCGGCCCGGCGCGCCGGCCGCGCTGGTCGCCGCCGCCCGGTTGCTCACCGACGGCAAGCTCACCTGCACCGACTCCGAGTACGCCCGGGACGTGACCTCGGTCCACGTCGGCGAGCGGCTGTTCCTGCGGGTCGTGGACGCCGACGCGGACCGCACCCCGGAGCGCGACACGGCCAAGGTCCGCATCCGCACCAAGCGGGGCGAGGACGAGACGGTCGAGCTGGTGGAGACGCTGGCCCACAGCGGCGTGTTCACCGGGTCGCTGCTGCTCAAGCCGGCCGAGAAGCCCGCGGCGGGGAACCTGAAGCAGGACGCGCCCGAGCTGGAGTGCTACTTCGGCGACACGATCGAGCTGGCGTACACCGACGAGCGGGCGGCCAGCGCCGTCGAGGGCAAGTACGAGTCGGCCGTGACCGTGGCCGTGGTCATCGGCACCGACGGGAAACTCCAGGCGTTCAGCAAGACGTTCACCGACGAGGCGCTGGCGGTGGAGACCCAGTTCCACATCGCCGAGAGCCACTTCGAACTGTTCAAGAGCCACAAGAGCCTGGGCCGCGAGCCCGAGGCCCGGGCCGACCTGGAGGCCGGCCGCCGGGTGCTCCGCGAGGTGATCGAGGACTACCCGAACCCCAAGTACACGCCGCGGGTGTCGTTCCTGCTCGGCCAGTTCGCCCAGGAGCTGAAGCAGTACGGCGAGGCGGTGCAGGCGTACCAGACGATCGTGAAGCAGTACCCGGACCACGCCCTCGCGCCGCACGCGCAGTACAAGATGGCGCAGTCGTACGAGAAGGCCGGCGAGTTCAACCAGGCGCTGGAGGCGTACGTCACGCTGGCTGCGACGTACCCCAAGAGCGAGCTGATCGCCGACGTGATGGTGAACATCAACGACCACTTCTACCGGGCCGAGAACTTCAAGGTCGCGGCCCAGGTGGGCGAGAAGTTCCTGGAGAAGTTCGAGAGCCACCGGCTGGCCCCGAAGATGGCGTTCCGCGTCGGCCAGTGCTACTTCAAGGACAAGCAGTACACCAAGGCCGCCGAGTCGTTCGAGAAGTTCACCAAGACGTTCCGCGAGGACCAGCTCGCGCCGGACGCGATGTTCTGGGCCGGGGAGAGCCACCGGACCGGGAACAACATGAAGAAGGCGTTCGAGGCGTACAACAAGTGCCGCTGGGACTACCCGGCGACCGAGGCCGCCAAGTACGCCCGCGGCCGCCTGGCCCTGCCCGAGATGCTCCGCCAGTTCGAGGAGGCGTCGAACGTGGACGGAAAGAATTAGTGTTTAGTGTTTAGTGTTTAGTGTTTAGTGTTTAGTGTTTAGTGTTTAAGTGACTCGCCGAAGCGTGCCTTGCGGTCAAGGCGATGGCGCTCACGAGCCTCAATACGCACACGAATTGCGGACTAACCACTAAACACTAAACACTAAACACTAAACACTAAACACTAAACACTAATCGCGAACCCGGGTGCCCCATGCCCTTCGTTCGTTTCCAGGACCTCAAGGTCTACAACCTCGCCGAGGAGTTGGCCGATACGGTCTGGTCGATTGTGGTGAAGTGGGGCGTTCTCGCCCGCGACACGGTTGGGAAGCAACTGATCCGGGCCGCGGACAGCATCAGCGCGAACATCGCGGAGGGGAGCGGCCGACACAGCCCCGCGGACAATCGCCGGTTCGTTCGGATCGCTCGCGGCTCCCTTCACGAGACGCAGAACTGGTTGCGCCGGGCATTCAAAAGGAAACTGATCACCCCCGACGAGACAGCATCGCTACACGGTCTGATCGAGCAACTTGCTCCGGCCCTGAACGGTTACCTCGCTTCAATTGGGCGACCCCCTCGGGGCGGCCCGGCCAAGAACGCTCCCGCCCCGGATGATGTGTCCGCTTACTAAACACTAAACACTAAACACTAAACACTATGCCTCACTTCGCCGAAGCCGCCGGGTCCGACCTGCTCCACTCGGGGGCGCTCGGGTACATGTTCGACGGCGGCATCTTCATGTGGCCGATCCTGCTGCTCGCCATCATCGGCACCGGGGTCGTCATCGAGCGGTTCCGCACCCTGCGGCTCATCGGCCTCGACGGCCAGGGGCTCCGCACCCAGGTGCTCGACCTGCTCTACCAGGACCGCGTCGAGGAGGCGATCGCGTTGTGCGCGCAGGCGCACGGCCCGGTGCCGGCCATCCTCGCCGTCGGCATCCACCGGTACAAGCTCCTCAAGAAGCTCAACTACGACCCCGCCAAGATCGAGGAGCAGGTCGTCAAGGCGATGGAGGACTACGCCCCGCACGTCACCGCGGCGCTCGAGAAGAACCTGCCGGTGCTCTCGACGGTCGCCAGCGTCGCCCCGATGCTCGGGTCGCTCGGCACGGTCGTCGGCATGGTGCTCATGTTCCAGGGCATCACGAACATGAAGGCCGGCGAAAACATCATCAAGGTCGCCGCTGCGGGCATCCAGCTCAAGCTCATCGTGACCGTGTGGGGGCTCATGGTCGGCATCCCGGCGTACATGTTCTTCAACTACTTCACGTCGGTCGTCAGCCAGCACATCCTGGAGGCGGAAGAAACCGCGTCGCAACTGGTGGAAGCGCTGGTGCTGCGCCTCGCCCCGGCCGCCGACGC
This sequence comes from Gemmata sp., assembly GCF_051859125.1. Lineage (NCBI taxonomy): Bacteria > Pseudomonadati > Planctomycetota > Planctomycetia > Gemmatales > Gemmataceae > Gemmata > Gemmata sp. The sequence goes on along the minus strand of NZ_JBHYGG010000302.1, from coordinate 16,263 downwards.
CGCCCGCACCGCCACCGTGGCGGCCGTCGCCGCGCCGGCCGCCGCGGCCCTCGCCAAGAAGGGGGGCTGACGCATGGCCGCCGGACCCGTCGGGGGCGGCAGCGGCGGGGCTCAGACCGCCTGGGTGCTGAACCTCCTCACCGACCTCGCCTTCAACCTGCTCATCTTCTTCGTCGTCTGCGCCTCGACCGCCGAGGACGAGAAGGGCCGCCCGCAGCAGATGCCGAGTGCCAGCAAGGAGAAGGCGGCGGAGCAGAAGAACACGAACATCGAGGTCGCGATCGGCCGCACCGACGTGAAGGTCAACGGCGAGGACGTGCCGACCGCGCAGGTCCAGGCGAAGCTCGCGACCCTCCTCGCCGGCAAGACCCGCCCCGAGGACAAGATCGTCGTCGTGAAGAGCGCGAAGGACGCGCCGTACAGCCACTGGATCCGCGTGACCGGCGCGATCGAACAGGCCGGCGGCGCGATCACGCTCCAGTTGGAAGAGGAACAGGTAGTCGTGCGTTAGTCGTTCGAGGCGAGCCGGGAGCGTCAGCGACCGGAGGCCACGTTAACGCCCGCTCCGGTCGCTGACGCTCCCGGCTCGCCCCAGACAAGAGGCTCTCATGCGGTTCGCGCGCCGAAAGTTGGACGTCACCCCGCCCTACGTGTCGATGGCCGACATCGCGTTCAACCTCGTGCTGTTCTTCCTGATCCTGGCGAAGACGCAGGACGATAGCAACCGGCTCGACTGGGTGCCGGCCAAGGCCGCCGGCGGGCAGGTCATCAAGAACCCTCTAATTTCCGTTACCGTGGACCGGGACAATCGGGTATATTTGAACGGCCAGCAGATCGGGCTCCGCGACCTGGCCGAGAAGGTCGCCGCCCTCCTGGGCGACAAGCCCCCCACCGAACGCAGCGTCGTTCTGAAGATCCACCACGAGACCCTCGCCGCCACCTTCGAACCGATCATGGAAGCGGTCAGCCAGGCCGGCGGCGAAGTGGTCCACGTGATCGAAGAAGAGCGACCGTCGTAGCACCCGCCGAGCGACCGCCCCGGTCGCCCCGCCCCAACTTCACCGAGGAGGAGAAGCGGTGTCCACTCGCCAGCTCGCATTGGCCCTTGTGGCGCTCGGCCTCGCGGCCGCGACCGCCCGGGCCGCCGGCCCGCCCGCACCGGACCCGGCCGCCGCGGCCCGGGGCGCCGACGCGCTCCTCGCCGCGGAGAACGCCGCCGGCCCGAAGACCCGCGAGGCCGGCCCCGTGGGGGACCTCGCGTTCCTCCGCCGCGTCTCCCTCGACCTCAACGCCCGCATCCCGACCGACGCCGAGATCGCCAAGTTCCTCGCGCTGCCCGCGGCCGAGCGCCGCGGCAAGTGGGTCGACGAACTCATGGCCCGCGAGCAGTTCGCGGACCGGTGGGCCGTGTTCTACGGCGACCTGCTCCGGGTCCGGTACGGGGCCGACGGCGGCCCGGCGTTCCAGGCGTTCATCCACGAGGCGGTCCGGGCGAACGTGCCCTACGACGTGCTGACCCGCAAGCTCCTCGCCGCCGCCGGCCGCGCCGGCACCCAGCCCACGACCGGGTTCATCCTCGGCGACGACGCCGACCCGCTGGCCCTCACCGGGGTCGTGTCGCAGGTGTTCATGGGGGTCCGCATCTCGTGCGCCCAGTGCCACGACCACCCGTTCGACGTGTGGACCCGCGAGCAGTTCTACGACCTCGCCGCGTTCTTCGGCAAAACCCAGCGGGTCGAGCACCGCATCAAGATGCAGGTGCTCGGGATCTTCCTCAACGAGCGGGCCGAGACGGTGATCCTGTGGCCGCCCGAGGACAAGGCCCAGGGCAAGGCCCGCAAGGCGGTGGCGGCGGCGTTCCCGTACAAGCTCGACGCCGGCGACGGCCCGAGCCGGCACATCGCCCGGCTCACGGAGCGCCGCGCCGCCGAGGCGGCCGCGGTCAGGGCCGCGGCCGCCACCAGGGGCACGACCGTGGACGACCTGCTCGACGGCTCGAAGACCGCGGCCGGGGCCAAGGACCCGCTCAACGTCGTCGACGAGGCGAAGGCCGGCATCAAGGCCATTGACCTCGAGGGCGACCTGTACCGGTCGAGCGAACTGCGGCGGAAGCTCGGTGAGGCCGTCACCGACCCGCGGAACCGGTTCTACTCGCGGGCGATGGTGAACCGCGTGTGGGCCGAGATGGTCGGCCGCGGGTTCGTGAACCCGGTGGACGACTTCCGCGACGACAACCCGCCGAGCCACCCGAAGACCCTCGACTTCCTCGCCGACGAGTTCGTCGCCAGCGGGTACGACTTCCGGTTCCTGGTCGCCACAATCGCCCGCACCCAGGCGTACGCCCGCGGGCACATGCCGGGCGGCCTCCCGGCCCTCGAGCGGCAGGCCGCCGAGAAGGCGTTCACCGCCACCCCGCCGCGGCGCATGGGGTCCGAGGCGCTGTTCGACAGCATCGTGCAGGCCGGGCACCTGTTCGCCCCGAAGCACCGGCCCGGCGAGAACATGACCACGGTCGTGACGTACCAGCAGGTCGCGGTCGCCGTGAAGGACGACCCGTCCAAGCCGGCGAAGCCGAAGCTCGGCGGCGGGGACGCGATGCCGGCCATGCCCGCGATGGGCGGCCCGAAGACGGTCGCCGGCAGCTACGACCTGGAGAAGGGGATCGAGGTCGACTTCAAGGACGCGCTGAAGAAGCGCGACAGCCTCGAAGTGGACAAGATGACTGCCAAGTCGGCCGAGGAGCTGGAGGCCGAGGCGATGATGAAGAACGGCACCATGCCGGCCGGCACCCGCGTCCGCTACGTCACCAAGGAGGTGAAGGCGCTGGTGGACGACAACCCGCGGTTCACCAGCTCGATGCGGATGGCCAGCCCGGCCCCGACCGGCCACTTCCTCCGCGTGTTCGGCCAGACCGACCGCGGCGCGCTCGACGAGCGCCGGGACCACAGCCCGTCGATGCGGCAGGCGCTGATGATGCTCAACGGCAAGCTGACCAACGAGGCGGCCCGGGTCGGCCCGCTCGAGCCCGTGTTCGCGCTGATCGTCGGGCCGAAGGCCGACGTCGACGCGGCGATCAAGCTCGTGTACCGCGAGGCGCTGACCCGCGAGCCGACCGCGGACGAGCTGAGCGACGCCCGCGCGATCGTGCGGGACGGCGCGACCCCGGCCGACGGCCTCGCGGACCTCCGCTGGGCGCTGTTCAACAGCAACGAGTTCCGGTTCATCCCCTGACGCAGTCGCAAGTCATCAAGTCGCCAGGTCGTCAGGTCCGGCACCCCGCGTGCGGACCCCCCGATCGGGCGACTTGGTGCCGCAGCAACGCACCCGCTCGAACTTGACGACTCAACGACTTGATGACCTGAAGACACCCCAAAAGGAACCGTCATGCGAACCGCCTCGACCCCCTGTACCGGCTACCGCCTGAACCGCCGCGCCTTCGTCGGCGCGTCGGCCGGCACGTTCCTCGGCATGAACGTCAACACGCTCGTCGCCCGCGCCGGCGAGGACCGGAAGGCCACCGCCGACCACGTCATCCTGTTCTGGAACGGCGGCGGCATGAGCCACATCGACACGTTCGACCCGAAGCCGGGCCGCGACGTGCAGGGCGACCTGGAGCCGATCAAGACGTCGGTCGCCGGCGTCCAGATCTCCGAGATCTTCCCGCTGCTCGCGCAGCAGATGAAGCACGTCGCGCTGGTCCGCAGCATCGCCGGCCAGAACGGCGACCACGGCCGGGCGACGTACCAGCTCCAGACGAGCTACGCCCAGAGCGCCAACCTCCAGCACCCGGGCATCGGCTCGGTGGTGGTGAGCGAGCGGAAGAGCCTGGGCGACCTGCCGGCCTACGTGACCATCGGCGGCGGCGCGCCGAAGGCCGGGTACCTGGGCCAGGCGTGCGAGGCGTACTTCGTCGGCCGCCCCGGCGAGAAGGACCCGTACCTCGCGTTCCCGGCCGGGATCACCGAGGTCCGCGGGAACAAGCGGCTCGACATCCTCCAGAAGATGAACCAGAAGGCCGCGGCGGCGCTGCCGGGCGAGGAGGTCGCGGGCTCGCAGACCGCGCTGACCGAGGCCGTAAAGCTCATGCGGAGCCCGGCCCTGGAGGCGTTCGAGGTCCGCAAGGAGAAGCCCGAGGTCGTCGAGAAGTACGGGGACAGCGAGTTCGGCCGCTCGGCCCTGCTGGCCCGCCGGCTCGTCGAGAAGGGCGTGCGGTTCGTGCAGGTGAACCGCGGCGGGTTCGACGTCCACACGAACGCGTTCCCGGCCATGCGGGACCACGGCGACGTGATGGACCCGGCGCTGGCGGCGCTGATCTCGGACCTCGCCGAGACCGGGCTGCTCAAGAAGACGATGATCGTGGTGCTGAGCGAGTTCGGCCGCACGCCGAAGATCAACCCGCAGGCGGGCCGCGACCACCACCCGGGCGTGTTCAGCTGCCTGTTCGCCGGCGGCGGCGTGAAGGGCGGGCAGGTGATCGGCTCGTCCGACGCGGACGCGATGCTGCCCAAGGACCGGCCGGTCAAGGTGAGCCACCTGCACGCGTCGATCTGCCACGCGCTGGGCATCGACCCGAACAAGGAGGTCATGACCCCGCTCCAGCGGCCGATGAAGCTGGTGGACAGCGGCAAGCCGGTGGACGAACTGTTCAGCTAAAGAGGAGGCGGAGTGCGGGAACGTGTCGGGTGAGTGGCGTGCGTGGTCGCCCCTCACCCGCCGCGAGGCGCGGCGACCTCTCCCCGCAAAGCCGGGGCGAGGTGGTGCGAATGGCCCTCTCTGCCGCTGACCGGGCCACCTCGCACACGAGAAAACCGGTGAGCCCCACCTCGCCCCGTTCCGACGGGGAGAGGTCGCCGCGAGTCTTCGAGCGGCGGGTGAGGGGGGCCACCTGACCTGCCCCCCAGAGGCGCGGTCCTTTCCGCTACCGGTTCCAATGACGACGCGGGCCGCGGCGATTGCCGCGGCCCGCTCCACGTCACCACCGCTTCTCCATCATCGAGACGATCTGCACCGCGATCCGGTTCTGGACCATGTTCATGGCCGACGTGTTCGTCTCCCCGAGTTCGGGGATGAACCGGCCGGTGGCGGTGATCCGCACGGGGACCGGCTGGCCCGGGTCGCACGCGACCGGCGGCACGGGGATGCTCGGGTCGAACGGCACCGGCGGGCTGTTCGGGTCGATCGCGCCGGGCGGCACCGGCGGCCGGCCGCCCCGCGGGGCCGACAGGATCGTCCCGTCCCGCAGGTCGCGCCACACCACGTCCACGTTCACGACGAGTTCGCCCTCGCGGACCTGGTTCTGCTGCGTCCGGTTCAGGATGCCCTTGTAGACCTGGGAGACGACGCCGAGCAGCTCGGTGTCGGCCCGCGCCGGGTCCGAGGTGACGCGGAACGACGTGGTCCGGCCGATCTCGTCGATGACCGCCTTGGTGATGTCGTTCTCGAACCCGCGGTACGGGTTCGTCTGGAACGCGCGGTTCACGAAGATCGGCACGTACACCGTCTTGATGTTCTCGTCGTAGAGCGCGCCGGCCCCGAGCTTGTACCCGAGGACCGACGGCGTGCCGCGGCACCCGAGCAGCCCGCCGAGCGGGGCGAGCGCGGCGAGGCGGAGGAACCGGCGGCGGGTGGGTGCTGGCATGGGGCCCTTCCGATTCGTGGCGAGCGGGGGAGGTGGGTCCCCCGGTTCAACTCACACTCCCGGCCTCACGGCCCCGGCTGCACGGCCCCGGTGGGCAGCGGCTGCGGGCCGCCGGCCGGGGTCACGGGCGGGCGATCGGGCGGGGCGGCCTCCTCGCCGGGCTTCGCCTGCGGGGCGTTGAACACTTCCTTCCACTTGGCCTGCACGATGGCGAACGGGTCGCGGCCGGGGGCGGGCTTGCCCTCCTTCATGAGCGCGACCAGGTGCTCCTTCTTCTCGCCGGCGAGTTCCGAGTACCGGGTCCCGGCGTACCGGCGGCGGACCAGCTCGTAGTAGAACACCGCCGAGCCGGGGTGCCCGGTCCGCTCGTAGTACTCGGCCATGCGGAAGTCCTTCTCCGCCTGCTGGTACCGGATGGCGAACTTGGCCCGGGTCAGCTTGTCCACCATCTCCGGGTTCTTCGTCAGCTCGGGGACGGTCGCCTCGGCCGTGTGGACGAGCTGGAGCGCCTCGGCGCACTTGCGGCCGTCGTACTCGGCCCCGCCGGTCGCGTTGTTCTTCGCCTGGATCGCGTACGCCATCGCCTGGGGCCGCAGCGGGCTCTCCTTGTGCATCTCGCACAGCGTGCTGAAGAAGTGGTCGGACTCCTGGAAGTTCCCGCGGACGAAGTTCACGTACCCGCACCAGAACAGCGCCCGGTCCGCGGTCGGGCCGGTCATGTCGTGGGTCCAGATGTGGTCGAGCGCCTCCAGGGTCCGGCCCTCCTGGCCGAGCCACGGGCGGGTCTTGTCGAGCGGGTTCTTCCACTCGGGCCGCCACTTCATGACCCCGGTCTCGTCCTGCCGCCGCGTGATCTCGTTGCGGAAATCGTCGAGCCAGTAGTCGCAGATCTCGAACATGCGGCCGCACGCCTCGCGGCGGTGCGCCCCGGTTGGGAAGTCGAGGAGCAGCTTGTGGTACGTGTCGACGGCCTCGGGGTACTCGCCGGCGGCGTACCGGCACTCGGCCTGCATGAACCGGGCGTCCTCGAGCATCCCGGCCGGGTTCGACCGGTTGTCGGCGAGCTCGCGGAACCCCTTGATCGCCTTCGAGTAGTTCCCCTCGTCGTACAGCGCGCGGGCCGCGGCGAACTTCGCCTGGGCCTCGGGGTCCTCGTAGGCCGAGTCGAGGAACATCGACCGCAGGGCGCGCCCCTGCTCCTTGAAGTTCGTCTTGCACCCCGGAGCGAGCACCGCGAACGCCGCGGCGAGCGCGACCAGCCACGGTCGCGTCGCCCGCCCACTCGTTTCGGCTGAACCGGCCATCGTGCGAACCCCCGTGCCCCGGACGATCACCCGTCGACGTACCCCAGCAAGCGCGGCCGGCGGCCCAGGACGAAGCTCACCGTCTGCCCGAGCAGCGGCCGGAGTTCGGCCCGCACGCCCGGCGACAGGACCGGCAACCCGCCCCCGCGGTCCGGCGGCTCGGCCAGGTCCCGCAGGGCGGCGAGCCCCGCGGCCGAGAGCCACCGCCGGTCCGGCGCGGCCGGCCCGCAGGTCGGGCACAGCGCCCCGCCCGCGGCCGGGCTGAACGCGGCCCTCGCCGCGCCCGCCGGAACCACATCCGCCCCACACGTTGCACACGCATCGAGCCGCGGGCTATATCCCAGCTCCCGGAGCCACACAAGCTCGAATCCCGTGGCGGCGTCGCGGGTGTCGGCCCCGTTGCCCAGGTCCCGCAGGGTGCCCAGGGCCGCCTCGAACAGCTCGGGGTGCGGGTCGTAGTCCTGCGTGCCGTCGGAGAGGAGCTCGGCGACGTAGTACCCCGCATAGAGGGCCGGGAGGTTGGTGCGGAGGACCGGGAACCGCTCCTCCATGCGGGCCTCGGTGAGCAGGTCGAGCCCGCCGCTCGCCTTGCGGAGGAACACGACGCGGCACACGGTGAGCAGGTCGAACGCGCAGTCGAAGTTCGACTTGAGGCGGCGGCCGCCCTTGGCCAGCGCCCGGACCTTGCCGAACTCGAGGGTGAACAGCGTGGTGATGCGGCTCGTCTCGCTCCAGTCCGTGCCGCGGACGACGAGGGCGAGTGCTTGCTCGGCAGCCATACCGGTCCCGTTGGTAACGCGGCCCGACTGTGCGACGTGCCGCGACTGAACGATAGCCCGTCGGCACCTCGACCGGAACCCCGGCCCCACGCGGTGGCGGAACCCGGAGTGGCGCGTTATCCTGCGAACGTGCGACGGACGCACACAGCGGAGTAGTGCCGGCGGTGCGTCGTCCCCGTTCGGCCACTGAGGTTCACCGGATGAAAACGGCTGTTGAGGGGGTTATCGGGTTCGTTCTCGGGAGCGTGATAGGACTGGGCACGTTGCTCACCGGTTGCATCGGCTTGTGGGCCACTCGCGACATGTGGTTTGAGCGCCCCGACGGGGATAGCCTTCAGCACTTCGACTTGATGGTGTGGCTGGTGTTCGGGGCCGCGGCACTCGCGTTGCCCGTCGGTCTCGCGAGCGGTCTTGTCGGCGCCTGGTTGGCCTCTCGCGATTGGCCACCGTCGTGGTGGCCTCGGGGTGCGGCTCGGTTCGGGTGACTCCCCCGGTGGTTGAACCCGCATCGCTGTGCTACCCTGCGAACGCGGCCCGGACGCACCCGCAGCGGGTTGGTGCGGGTGCGGCGCTGGATGATCCCAGTTCGGCCACCAGAGGGCTTCCGGGAGAGTGAGCCTCAATCACGACTTCCTGCTTCTCGACCGCGACCATGACGGCGAGTGGGAACTGCTGCGATTCATCAACGACCCGCGTGCCATCCACCTGCACGACGACTTCGTGCGGTACGTGCAAGATACGCTGGCCTGGATACCGACTACCAACCCGGCTCGGGGCGAGCGGCAACGCGGGCTGTGCATGTGGGGACCGACGCTGATCGAACTCGAGGGCGCAGGGGTCGCCGAGCGGGTGTTTGCGGGGTGGGCGGAGTTACTGGCGGCCGGTCCGCCACGGCTCGAACTCACAGGACGGTTCAGTTGCACCGCGGCGGACGACGCCCCGGCGGCTGGCGAGCCGGTCACAGAGTTGGAGGGCGGCCACGACCGTCTGGAGTTCGACCGCGATGACCTGGTCGTCGTCCTCCGGCAGTTGACCAGGTGGTGCAGCCAGGTTCGCTCCGGCGCGGGCAGGTTGTACCTGTATCATGGTGGCGTTTAACGCTGAACCGATCGCGGTGCCTGACCGGCAGAGCACATTGGCCTCCTGGTGTTCAACGCTCCAGCGCTCTGCCAGCCGGTGAGTTTGTCGTTCGGCGACGGAGGGCACGCGGTGGGTGAGGCGAAGCGACCAATCGAGCTTCCGGTGCGTGCGACCCTGGTGATCGACCCACGGGACGAAGCCATCGTTGCTACGTGGGACATCGAACAACTGCGGCACCTCGTGTTCGACATCTGCGAAGCGCCGGCCGAACTGGTCCTACCTGAAGGCATCCGGGCCGTGGTGCGGTTCACCTGCCCGACCCCGTTCGACCTCAAGGCGGCACAACTCGGGGACGACGCCCTGGCATCGGTGTACGTGACACCCCTGCCAGATGCGCCGGACGTGCAGGTTGTCGCGCGGTGGAGAGACGGGGTGGCGTCGCTGTTCGAGGTAGTGGTGATCCGGCGGTTGCTGGTCGGCGTACGCGACTGGCAGCCCGCACGAGCCATCGAACGCGCGCGTGAGGTGCCGGGTTGGATACTCGGGGTGTGCCACCCGGCCCGTGCCGAGCGGTTGCGAGAAGAGGCGGCGCGGGCCGGGCTGACGGCGGTTGTCGAGCCGTTCACACCGCCACGGGATGCGTCCCCGGAACAGTTCGGCGCGTCGTGGGGCTGCGAGGTGCCAACGTCGTGGCCTCGGGGTGCGGTGCGGTCCGGTCCGGGTGACTCCCCCGGTGGTTGAACCCGCGTCGCTGTGCTATTCTGCGAACGTGCGACGGACGCACACAGCGGAGTAGTGCCGGCGCGGCGCTGCATCATCAGAGTTCGGCGGCAGAGGGAGGGAGCACGGGTGGCAGAAGTTGATCGTCGCCGGGTGATGTCCGACGCGGAGTTCGACGCCATCCCGGCGGACCACGAGTGCCCGATCCGTAACTACTATTTTGCCCTCATCCACCCGGACGATTGGGGCGACGGGCGGGACGAGGGCTTTACGGCCGGGCAGCGGATGCTCATCCAGCTCAAGGCGTTCGACCAGCAGGTGATGAACGGCGGCGTCACCCAGTTCTTCTGGAACTGCGGCGGATTCGCCTTCGACGTGGCCGGGTGGTTCGGTGCCCTCGGTATGCCGGATCTCCAGGCCAACTACGAGCGGGCGCTAGAGCAACTAACTGGCCGGCAACAAGAACCGCTGGCTCGCCCTCCGGGCGGAGTGGGGCCGGGGTGGGGGCCGCCCGATGCTGGAGGCGTTCCAGGAGTCCCTCGGCCTGCTGGACCTGGAGTGGTTCGACGACGAGTACATCTACGAGCCCATGCAACACGCCCTACGAGCGCGACTGGCCGAGTACGTGCGCGCCCACAAGGCCGAGTTCATCACCGGGTAAAGGCAGGCGGAACCGCTCTCCTGGCCAACCGACTTGAGTGAAACCGACGACTCATGGTCGTGCTACACGGCATCCTGATGAAGCGCGCCGAAGTCCGATCCACTCGCACACCCCGGGTCGTGAGCGCGGTCACTTCACCGCCTGCTTGACGGCGGAGGGCGGTTCGGTGCGGCGGTCGTTGGCCTCGGCCTGCTCCTTCTGGCGGGCGAAGCGCTGGTACTCCTCTTTCGTCAGCAGGCCGTCGGCGTCGAGGTCCATCTCCAGGTAGAGGTTGATCGCCCGGCCCGCCTTGCGCCACTCCGACAGCGCGATCTGGCCGTCCTTGTCGGCGTCGAGGTCGGCGAACCAGTCGGGCACCCCGCCCTTCCCCGTGCGGCCGGCCGGCTTGCCGCCCGCCTCGGCCGCCTTCGCCGCGAGCACGTCCGCGGCCGCGGTCGCCCGGGTGTTGAAGTGCGCTCGGTACTCGTCGCGGTCGATCCGGCCGTTCCCGTCGGCGTCGGCCCGCAGGCGGTCGTCGCGGAGCTTGGTGGTGAACTCGGCGGGGGCCAGCACGCCGTCGCCGTCGCGGTCGAGGACGCGGAACGCCCGGTCGGCGTCCTCGTGGGCCTCGGCCCCGGCGGTCTGGCCCGGCACGAGCGCGCGGCGGGCGTACTTCTGGAACTCGTCGCGGCGGATCGACGGGACCGGCCCGAGTTCGAGCCGCTGCACCACCTTGTCGAACAGGTCCGCGAACCCGCCGGTCGCGTCGGCCCGCCGCCACTCGTCGCCCTTCCCCGCCACGAGCGCGAACCACGCCGCGTAGTCCTCGTCCTTCGTCGGGTTGCCGACGCGGTTGGGGAACGCCGCCTCCAGTTCCTTCACCCACAGCACGCGGTCCGACTTGATCGCCTTCACGGCCCGCTCGGTGGCGCGTGCGACGAGCTTCTCCTCGTACTGGTCGGGGTCGTTGCCGGGCGTGTCGGCTCGGAGCGCGGCCACGGTCACGAAGAGGGCGCAATTGAGGGAGAGCAGCAATCGCATCAGAACGCTCGGGGCGGAAGGACCGGCAGGCGGGCAGCGCGGCGGGCGGATGTCGGCGGGCGGGCGTCGAGCGTGTGAAGTGTACGCCACGAACGCCCCACCGGCGCGGGCCGGCCGGTTGCGGCAGCGGGATTGTCTTTGTGTGATACGCCCAGCTCAGCGATGCAGTTGGTTTGGTGGGGCAGGCATTCTTGCCTGCCGCGGGAGGCGGTTGGAGGCAGACAAGAATGTCTGCCCCACCCATCCCAGATGATCACGGGTCTTGGTCCGAGCCCGAGCGCCGAGCGAGGGGTGAGCGTGAACCCTCGCTCGGCGCTCGGGCTCGGAAGGATATCGATCCCCCCAGTCACCGCAGCGATTCGAGGATCTCCATCCGCATCGCGGACAGCGCCGGGACGAGCCCGCCCAGCCGACCGAGGACGAGCGTGAACAGCATCCCGGCGGCGAGGATCTGGAAGTCGACGATCATCTTCAGCGCGACGCTCTTGCCGCCGCCCTGCCCGCCGCTCAGGTTGCTCGTCGCCTCGAACCCGTTGGCGAAGGAGCCGAGGATGCACCCGAGCAGCCCGCCGACGAACGCGATGGTGAGCGATTCGAGCATGAACGCGATGAGGATCTGCCACCGCTTGAACCCGAGGATCCGCATCACGCCGACCTCCTTGATGCGGGCCGCGATCGACGCGAACATCGTGTTCATCACCCCGAACACGCCGCCGATCGCCATCACCACGGCGACGATCACGATGCACACGAGGAAGCTCTCGTTCGTCTTGGTCAGCTCCTTGTAGTAGTCCGGCTCCGAGTACGCCTTGAGCTTCACCTGCGTGTAGTTGTCGCTGAGGAACGAGGCCATCGCCCGCGACGCGGCGTCGGTGTTCTCCTCCATCCGCAGCACCATCGTCGTGTACTTGTTCCCGCGGCCGGCCCCGGTCACCACGGTGTTGTTCACCCCGGTCCAGATCTCCGAGCCGTAGGTCGTGCCCTGCGTGTTCATGACCCCGGACACGATCCAGTCCTCGTCGCCGAGGTTGAACGTGTCGCCCGGTTCGAGCCGCCGCTTGCCCACGTCCTCGCCGAGCGTGCCGGCCGACCCCTCGCCGACGCAGCACGCGAGGTACGTCTTGCCGCCGACCGTCTCGACCGAGTTCGGGGGGAACCACTTACCGCCCGGGTACAGGCCGATGTTGTGGACCGCCCCGGCGACGTGCGGGTTCTCCAGCGCCCGCACCTGGAGCAGCCGCCGCCGCGCCGCCGCGCCGGGCTTCGCCGGCACCGGCTGGTTCATCACCATGAACGACTCGCGGCTCGCGAGGTACGCGGCCTTGTCCCGCACCTCGGCCGGCGCGTTCGCCGGGAGCGGGATCAGCTTGCCGTCGGAGCCGACCAGCGGCTTGCCGTCGGAACCCGTGCTGACGCGCTGCACGCCGACCGGCTTCGGGAACGGGCGGCCGGCCGCGTCGCGGTCCACGGTCACCCGCTCGATGTCGTTCGCGTCGGACCGGCCGAGGTTGCTGAAGATCTCGTCCGTCGAGCCCTCGGACAGCACCAGCACGTTGCCGGGCACGCCGGTGCTCTCGTTGAGCTGGTACATGCCGTTGACGAACGCGAGCAGCACGACGACGAGCGCGACGACCACGGTGAACACGACGGCCGTGAGTAGCGTGTCGCGCCGCCGCACCCACAGGTAACGCAGGTTGTACGACAGCGGCACCTTGCCGATGAGCAGGAGCAGGCCGAGGTCGGTCGCGTACACGATGAGGAACACGAACGGCCAGTGCTGCACGAGCGTCGGCGGCAGCAGTGTCCACAGCGGCTTCGCCAGGATCGGGGCGAGGACCGGGTCCTGCATGATGCGGAGCTTGGCGACGTTCGGGGTCCGCTCGGCGAGTTCGGCCTCGACCTTCGCTAGTTCCTTCTCGGCCTCGGTCCGCAGGAGCGGGTCGGCGTTCGGCTTCGCGACCGACTGCCGCAGCGTCCTCTGCCGCTCCAGGAGTTCCTTGGGCGTGAGCCACGTCGTACCGGCGGGGAGCGTGGGCGGTTCGGGGTCGTCGGGGAAGAACGGCAGGTCGACGACGGCCGAGCCGAGCACCTTCTTGGCGAGTGTGCCCAGTTGCCCGCCCGGTGGTAGTGGCAGGCGGCTGGTGAACTCGATGGCGAACGCGAACAGCGCGACGAGCACGACCAGCCCGGCCCCGAACGCGAGCACCCGCCGCATCGACCGCACGAGCCACGACCGCGCGGGCCGCACGGTATCTGTGAGCACGGCCTCGTTGGGCGACACGGCCGGTAGCGCGACGAGCAGCGCCGCGAGCGGGAGCAGCGAGAACCCGATGACGAACAGCGTGCCGATGAGCCGCAGCACCGTGCGGACGAACACGACGGCCTGCTTCACCACGCGGGCGGGGAGCCCCGGGCCGGCCGCGAGCGAGGGTAACGGGCTGAGGTTGGTGTCCATCGTTGTCCGTCGTGTTGAATCTAGGGGCAGCGCTCACCGCTCGGAGGCGCAGCCGTGTCTTGACCTCCCCCCTGGTGGGGGAGGTCGCTCCGAGTCTTCGAGGAGCGGGTGGGGGGCGAAGGCTCAACACCTCGTCAGGCGTCCCCCCACCCGGCCGCGAAGCGCGACCACCCTCCCCCACCAGGGGGGAGGGCCAGAACCAGACGCGCCATCGGGCCTCACGCCACCTTCGAGAATACCTCGGCGACCTTCACGTTCTTCGCGTTCATCGCCGGGAGGATGCTCCCGGCGACCGACACGAACGCGCCGAGGAGCGGGCCGTAGAGGAGCACCTCGGCCGGCACGAAGAACGCGCCGAAGAACGCGATCTGGAGCTTCAGGTTCCCGATCAGCTTGAACGCAATGAGGGTGCTCATGAACCCGGCCATCAGGCCGACCAGCACCGCCTCGCCGACGACCAGGAACAGGACGTGCCGGGGCTGGAACCCGAGCACCTTGAGCACCGCCATCTCGGTGCGGCGCTCGCGGACCCCGATGCTGATGGCGTTGGCGATCACGAGGCACATGATCGCCACCATCGCCGGGGCCATCAGGTACTTCATGCCCCAGAGGATGTCCTTGAACGCTTCGAGGAACGTGCCGAACCCGCTCGACGCGGTCTCCAGCTTGATCTGCGGGTTGCTGAAGTTGCCGGTGTCGTTCACCGCCGCCGCGAGCCGCTCGAACCCCTCCTTGTTCGGGAGCCGCACCCACAGCAGGTTGATGCACTTGTCGTCCATCGGGTGCGGGTCACTGGTGCGGTTCTTCGGGTTGTTCAGCTTCCAGGCGTCGAGCTGCCGGAACAGGTACGCGGAGTTGATGAACGAGATGTTGTCGTACTTCCCGTCGGGCAGTTCGCCGATGATCCGCAGGTCGAACACGAGGTCCGAATAGTTCAGCCCGGTGACCTTGATCGTCTGGCCGATCTGGAGGTTCATCTTCTTGAGCCGCATCCGGCTCATCACGATCGCCTGCGGGTCCCGCTCCATCTCGGCGACGGCCGCGTCGAGGTCGGTCTTCTCCTTGCCGGTCAGCTCGTCGAGCCCGTCCATCATGGTGAGGATCTTCTTGGGCTCGATGCAGAACGCGAACACGTTGTTGTCGGGCCGCTTGCTGATCGGGTCGGTGGTGCCGAGGAAGAACGACCACGCCATGATGTCGGCGTCGCCGTTCTTGGGCCGCGTCCCCTCGGGGAGCTTGGCGAGCTGCCGCTTGAACTCCTCGTAGTGCGCCCGGGGCATCTGGCTCGGGATGATCGTCTTGTGCGTGGCGATGGCCTTGAAGTCGGCCTCCTTCTCGGTCGTCACCCGGCCGATGAACACGAGCACCGAGTAGATCATCGACAGCACCAGCGTCAGCACGAACAGTGCGATGTAGGTGAGCGAGGTGCGCAGCGGGCTCCGCCGCAGGCCGCGGAACATGTACAGCACGAGCTTGGCCGGGAACCACCCGGTGGCGTTCGACACCACCCGCGCGACCTGCTCGACGCCGAACAGCACCACGAAGAACACCGGCAGCGTGACGACGCCGAGGCCGAGCGCGAGCAGGTTCAGCCCGCCGAGCAGCCCCAGCAGGTAGCCCGAGAGCAGGAACATGGACGGGTCGAGCCCCGTCGGCGTCATCCCGTCGGTCGGCAGGCCGAACATCGCCACTCCTGGTGGTTGGAGATCGGAGGTTGGAAATTGGGAACGACAGACATCCGCGGGGCTCGGTGTCTTCCCAACACCCAATCCCCACCCCCAACT
This sequence comes from Gemmata sp., assembly GCF_051859125.1. Classification (NCBI taxonomy): domain Bacteria; kingdom Pseudomonadati; phylum Planctomycetota; class Planctomycetia; order Gemmatales; family Gemmataceae; genus Gemmata; species Gemmata sp. Next base: position 822 of record NZ_JBHYGG010000302.1, on the reverse strand, counting down.
CCCTAACCCGCAATCGTTTCAAGGACCAACTGCCCCTTCTCCAGGTGCAGCGTGCGCTGGGCGCGGGCGGCGGCCTTGGGGTCGTGCGTCACCATGATGATGGTCTTGCCGAGCTGCGCCCGGAGGATCTCCATCAGCTTCAGGATCTCGTCGGCGCTCTTGGTGTCCAGGTCGCCGGTCGGCTCGTCGGCGACGATCAGCTCCGGGTCGGTCACCATCGCACGGGCGATGCCGACGCGCTGCTGCTGGCCGCCCGAGAGCTGCCCCGGGCGGTGGTCCATCCGCTGCGCCAGGCCGACGAGGTCGAGGGCGGTCGTCACCTGCTTCTTGCGCTGCTCCTTCGTGAGCGGGAGCAGCAGGAGCGGGAGTTCGACGTTCTCGTAGGCGGTGAGCACCGGGAGCAGGTAGTAGAACTGGAAGATGAACCCGACGTGCCGGGTGCGCCACCGGGCGAGTTCGCTCTCGGACATCCCCGAGATGACGTTCTCGCCGACGGTGATCGACCCCTCGGTCGGCTGGTCGAGCCCGGCGATCAGGTTGAGCAGCGTCGTCTTGCCCGAGCCCGACGGCCCCATGAGCGCGAGGAACTCGGCCCGGCCGACGTCGAGCGTCAGGTCGCGGAGGACGTCAATTCGCTCGGTGCCGCGAGTAAATGACTTGTGCAGGTCGCGGACCTGGACCAGCGTTGGGGGCATGCGTGTGTTCCGTGCGTCTCGGTGCGATGCGGCGAGCGGGGGACGTCAGTTCGTTGCTCTGTCGAATCGTTGGCCTCACGCGGGCCGCCACGGAGGGCGGCCCCGACAAACCAAAGGCGAACCTTCT
>NZ_JBHYGG010000301.1:0-34071 GCF_051859125.1 Gemmata sp. | reverse complement strand
GGGAGCGTGAGCGACCGGAGGTGCTTTCTCCGGTCGCTCACGCTCCCGGCTCGCCGGTGTCGAATGGTATCACTTCGCGTCTTCGCCCTCGGCGGAGGTCGCCGACGTGTCGGCCATCGACGTCACGACCTTGGCGGCGCGGCGGGCCATGTCGGCCTTGAGCGCCTCGAAGTCCTTCGGGGCGGCCCGCGCCCACACCCGCTGCGCCACCTTGAGGTAGCCTGCGGCCTCGTCGGTGCGGCCGAGCCGGTCGCACAGCGCCCACAGCCCGAGCGCCCCGCGGACGCTCCCGGCGTCGTGCGCCAGCGCCTCCTGGAACGCCTCCTCGGCGGCCTCGGCGTTCCCGGCTTCGAGTGCGCCGACGCCCCACGACTCCATGTGCACCGCCCCGTTGCCCCAGGCGTGGTGCCCGAAGTCGTTCTTGGTCGCGTCCACGAGCTTCTTGAGCAGCTTCAGCCCGGCCTCGCCGTCGCCCTTCTGGCACAGGTACCGGCCCTGCACCTCCCACAGCCGCCGCTCCAGCGACTTGTCGTTCTTCTTGGACTGCTGGAGCGACCGCAGCGTGTCCACCTCGCGGCCGGCCTGCTCGGTCTCGCCGCGGGCCAGGCACGCGCTCGCGGCGAAGTACGCCCCGCTGGCCTTGTCGGTCTTGCGGAACTGGTCGACCTGCTTCTGGCACTCGGCCCAGTTCCGCTCGGCCAGCGCCATGCGGAACCACTCGGCCTTGAAGTTGAACTTGTACCCCTCGGCCTTCGCCTTGAGTTCCCGGGCCTCGGCGAACCGGCCGTCGTGGACGAGGCTGCGGGTCAGGATCTCCATGTGGTGCGTGAACTGGTGGTCCTCGCCCGGCGTCACGCCCTGGTACTTGTGGTAGGCCGCCTGGAGTTCGACCGCCTTCGCGGACCAGTCGGTCGTCGGCCCCCACTTGCCGATCCGCGTGGCGAGGTGCGCCTGCATGTGGAAGGCGTGCGGGATACCGGGCGACGACTTGAGGTAGTTCTCGGCGAACGGCCACCCGAGCGCCGGCCGGCGGATCTCCTCGAAGAAGTGAACCAGTTCGTGGTTCGCGCCGGGGTGCAGCGGGTTCACCTTGAGCAGCGCCTTGTAGAACGGGGCGCGGGCGTGCGGGCCGTCGCCGGCCGCGATCTGGGCGCGCCAGAACCAGCCCTCGCCGTCGTCCTCGTACAGCGTGAGCAGCTCGTCGAGCGTCTGCTGCGCCTTCTTCTTCCGCTCGTCCGGGCCGGTGTTCGGCCACATGCCCTTTTCCTGGAGCCGGGCCTGGATGAGCAACTGCTCGCGGTGCCCGGCGCGGGGCATGAGCTTGCGGGCCGCCTCCAGCGAGAGGTCGAGCGGCGACTTCGTCATCCTGTCGGGGAGCGTCGCGAACCCGGCCGCGCCCAGCACCCCGGCGAGCCCGCCGACCTTCGGCGCGATCGCGCCCTTGCCACACTTCTCCAGCGAGCGGTGCAGGACGAGCCAGGCGTAGGCGCACTCGGGGTCGAGCGTGACGGCGGTCTCGGCGGCGCGGGCCGCCTCGATCCAGACGTACGAGTAGTACATTCCGAGCGCCTGGTCGACGAACGCCTGGCACTCCCTGTTCGCGGTCCCGACGCCGTAGCGGTACACGCACGCGTCGAACATCGGCCTGGCCGGCGCGAGCCCGGTGAGCGGCATCTTCCTGAGCGAGCCGGGAGCGTCAGCGACCGGAGTGGGCGCCGGCGCGACAGCGACCGGGGGGGCCTTGGCGAACGCGAGCGGCGCGACGATCAGCAGCGAGGCGACGCAGCCGGTGAGGCGGAACATAATGTGGCAGCTCCGGCGGGCGGGTGTCTCTGAAAGTTTACCCCGGCAGTGATGATGACGGAAGGAGCGGGGGCCGTATTCGGGGGGAAATGGGCGGCTCTGATCGGGCCGCTGCCGCCCCGGAGGGGCGACCGAGGGTAGCCAGGGGTGCGGCCCGCTGTGCGGGCAAACCCCTGGTCGCCGGTGCGACGCGGATCACCCCGGACCAGGGGTTGCGCTCGAGGACTCGCTCCACCCCTGGCTACCGTCGGTCGCCCCTCCGGGGCTGCAAAAGAGCGCGTCGGCGACGGCCCCGGCACGCGACGAGCGTCCCGCGGGCAAGCACGTCTCGGTGTTACCGAAAGAACGCGAACCACACTCCGACCCCGATCACGACCCAGAATAGCAGTCCCACGACGGTGGCCGCGGTGTCCCGCCCGTTCGAGATGTCCCACCGGCCCAGCGTCAGCGCCCAGAGAAGTAAATGCCCGGTGAGTCCGGTGACAACCTCGAAAACGGCTTCCATCATACACAACCTCCGATGAGCTGATGTTCCGCCGCCGGGGGAACCGACCGATCGCGCCTCAGTTCCTCACCCCAGCCGGCGGCGCGAGCAAGCGGCGGCGTACGTCGCTTCCAAGTCGACCGGCAGGCACAGCTCGGCCGAGAGTGCGAGCGGCAGCGTCGGCAGGTCGCGCCCGACGGCGAGCGGGACCGGCCACGCCTCGACCCGGCCGGTGCCGTCGCGAACCACCGGGCGGTAGGCGACCGCGTACAGGTCGGTGCCCGCGGGGAGGCCCGGGGCGGCGCTCCAGCCGAGCAACCGCAGGACGTCGCCGTGCAGGTCGGCCGAGCGACTCGTGACCACGTCCACGACCACCAGCGCGACGCCCTGTGCGAGGTAGCCGGCGCACTTGTTCGCGAACGCGGCCCGGTGCGACCCGCGGTCCTTGTTCGCCGGGCTCACCAGTTCCACCGCCGCGACGAGCCGCGCGCCGCCCTCGGCCTCGTACACGCGGACCGCGAACTCGTCCGGGAACGCGGCCGGGATCGTCAGCGCCGGGGCCGGCGGCGCGTAGGTTTGCGTGGCGACCGAACCCGCAGATGCGGGCGCCGAATCGTCCGCGAAGGTCGCGACGTCGATCTCGACGCGGGCACCGGCGTGGGCGTGTTCTTCAGCGAAATAGCCGTCGGGGAGGAGCCCCTCGTTGAGCGCGTCGGCGATGGCCCCGGCCCAGGTGACGTGGAACGATTCCCAGTGCCGCCGGGGGAACAGCGGGGGGTGGAAGTGGTCGAGGAGCGGCATCGTCAAACCTCGGACGATTCGGGCAAGTTACCCGATTGTACCAACTTGTCGGCCCCGGCCGGCGTCATATCATCTGCCTGCGTCCAACTCGACGGTCCGGTCCGCGTGAACCCCCGGTCTCACCACTATGGCGACGCCCGCGATCGACGTCCAGAACCTGACGAAGAGCTACGGCCCGGTCCTGGCCGTCAACGACATCTCGTTCCAGGTGCAGCCCGGCGAACTGGTCGGGTTCCTCGGCCCGAACGGGGCCGGCAAGTCCACCTCGATGCGGATCCTCACGACGTGGCAGCCGGCGTCGAGCGGGTACGCCCGCCTCGCCGGGTACGACGTGATGTACGAGTCGATGGAGGTCCGCAAGCGGATCGGGTACCTGCCCGAGAACGTGCCGGTGTACCCCGAGATGCGGGTCCGCGAGTACCTGACGTACCGGGCGCAGCTCAAGGGCGTGGACCGGCACGGCCGCAGCGCCCGGATCGCGTACTGCCTGGATCGGTGCCGCATCAAGGAGGTGCAGAACCGGCTCCTCGCCACGCTCTCGAAGGGGTACCGGCAGCGGGTCGGGCTCGCCGACGCGATGCTCGCGAACCCGCCGATCCTGATCCTCGACGAGCCCACCAGCGGCCTCGACCCGGTCCAGATCAACGAGACGCTCAACACGATCCGGGAACTCGGCGGCGACCACACCGTCCTGCTGTCGACGCACATCCTCAGCGAAGTCGAGAAGGTGTGCGACCGGGTCATCATCGTCAACAAGGGCCGGATCAAGTTCGACGACACGCTCAAGTCGATCTCGGACCGCGAGCCCACGGTGGTCGCCGAGGTCCGCGGGCCGGGCGAGGCCGTCCTCAGGTTCCTCCAGGACCAACCGGAGGTGCTGTCGGTCGCGGCCAAGGGCACCACCGACGGCGACCTGACCACGTTCGAGATCAAGGCCCGCGACCCGCGGAAGGACGTCCGCGAGGACCTCGCCAAGCGGCTCGTCGGCCGCGGGTGGGGCGTCCGCCGGCTCGAGTCCCGGCGGGTCAGCCTCGACGACCTGTTCTCGGCCGTCGTGCTCCGCGAGGCGGACCCGGCCGCGGTGACCGAACCGGCAACGACCCCGGCGGCGTAACTGAACGCGGGTATCGGGAATCGGGGGTCGGGGATCGGAACCCCGCGACCCGGCCCGACCTGTCCGGACCGATACCCGACCCCCGATTCCCGATACCCGTTTGCCAACCATGAGCACAACGCCACCCGAGACGACTTCGCCGGCGGTCACGGACCCGATCCCGCTCGGCGCGTTCGGCCGCGGCGCGTCGGCCGAGACCGCCCCGTCCGCGATGCTGGCCGACGCCTACACGACCCCGCGGATCATCGGGTTCGCCGGCCTCGTGCTGTTCGTGCTCGGCGCGGCCGCGGTGATCTCGACCAAGGCGCTCGGGCCGCGGATGGTGTCCGAGGGGCTCGGGCTGCTGTTCGCCGTGGTCGGGCTGGCGTTCATGCTGTACCACGCGGTGACCGACGGCGAGCAAGAGATCCGCCGGATGTACGGCTCGTTCGCCGCGTTCTGGATCGTCGTGAGCCTCGTCGCCTCGTTCCTCCCCGGGCCGATGGGCGACGCGACCGCCGAGAAGGCCGTCGCGTTCTACCTGCTCCCGTGGGGCGTGAGTACGGCCCTCATCGGCCTGCTGTTCACGGTCCCGTTCTGCCGCCACGAGACCGACGACCTGTACCGCAACGCGGCCCTCACGGCGCTGCTGGCGATCGGCGGGCTGCTGTCGGTCGGGTCCGTCGCCGCGGGCGTGTTCCGGCCCGACTTCCTGACCGGCCCCGGCCTCACGCTCGCGCTGCTCGGCCTCGCGTTCCTGTGCGCGTACCTGGGGCAGGTGGACACGTCCGAGGGCACGGGCTACACGGTCGCGTTCGCGCTCGGCGCGTTCGGGGCCGCGGTCGCGTGCTACGCCGTCGGCCGGGCCGCGTTCCCGACCCTGCTGTACGAGGGCCCGACGACGTTCCGGCTCGCCAACGGCACGCTCGACGCCTGGACCGTCCTGTTCCGCGTCCTCGCCGGGCTCGCGTTCCTGGTCCCGGTGGCGATCGCGCTGGCGACCCGCGCCCCGCTGTGGCTCAAGGGCGCGACCGCGGCGGTCGCGGTGATCGGCGGCGGCGTGGTGGTCGCCTCGATGTTCGTGAACCCGGTCCACACCCCGCCGTCGGCGTTCCTGGTCCCCAACGGCATGATCCTCATGACCGTCGGCCTGCTGTACCTCGTCGTCTCGCTCGGGATGTGCTCCGACAACCAGTTCGTGACGCTCACCCGCCGCGAGCTGTCGTCGTACTTCCTGTCCCCCGTCGGGTACTTCGTCCTCGGCGGCATGGCGTTCGTCGAGTGGAACCAGTACCGCGTGTTCTACAGCGCGCTGGCGCGGGCCGAGGGGCCGATGCCCGAGCCGATCGTGCAGATCCTGCTCCTCGCGTTCCTCCCGGTGTTCGCGCTGCTCCTCCAGGTGCCGGTGCTGACGATGCGGCTCGTGGCCGAGGAGCGGCGGACCGGGAGCCTCGAGGTGCTGCTCACGGCCCCGGTCGACGAGACCCCGGTCGTCCTCAGCAAGTTCCTGGCGACGTGGCTGTTCTTCCTCATCAGCTGGCTCCCGCTCGGCCTGTTCCTGATCTCGCTGCGGCTCGAGACCGGCGTCCCGTTCGACTACCGCCCGCTGCTGAGCTTCTACCTGTGCCTGGCGACGCAGGGGCTCGCGTTCATCGGGATGGGCCTGTTCTTCTCGACGGTCACGCGGAACCAGATCATCGCCGCGGTCCTCACGTTCGTGGGCATGATCGCGTTCTGGCAGTGCTTCCAGTTGCGGCAGGGCCAGTTGGACCTCGGGCTCCCGGCGGCCGTGCAGGCGGCCCTCGGGCGGCTGTCGTTCATCCACATGTGGTTCGAGGCGCTCTCGGGCCGGCTCCCGCTCCGGGACGCGATGCTGTTCGCCTCGGTCGGGGCGTTCTGGACGTTCCTGTCCGTGAAGGTGCTCGAAGCCCGCAAGTGGAGCTAGTTCCCGGGTGCCGCCCGCCGCGCGACCCCCACTACCGGACACGCTAAGCAGACGAGCCGAACCATGACCCCGACCCAACCGACGCCCGCGACTCGGCCCGCCACCCCAGGGGCCGGCGAGCCCCTCGTCGAGTTCGTCCGCACCAAGCGGGGCGCGGCCGCCGGCGCGCTCGCCGCGCTCGCCGTCGTGTTCCTCGGCTTCAGCGTGTTCTTCGCCCTCAAGGCGTTCGGCACCGCGGCCGCGCCGGCCGACAAGGACCGGGCCGCCGAGAAGGCCAACCCGGACAACCCGTTCGAGTTGCCCAAGCCGGCCGGCGACCCCGCGAACCTCAAGCGCGGCGACTTCAACGTGGGGTGGATGTCGTGCCTGCTCGCGTTCCTGGTCGCGGCGCTCGGGGGGCTGTGGCTGTCGGCCCGCGACGTCCGCGACCGGACCGACGCGCAGAAGCGGACCGAGGCCCGGCTCCTCGTCCTCGGCGTCGGCCAGGGGCTCGGCGCGGTGACCATGCTCACCGGGCTCGCGCTGCTGTACCGGTGGAGCGACAGCTTCACCAAGTGGCTCGAGACCAGCGACACCGACGAGCTGCGGTGGGTGCTGATCCCGCTCATGACGATCATCACCGGCGTCGGGCTCGTGTTCGTCGCCATCCAGCCGGCCCGCGCCGAGGAGCGGAACGACGCGACCGTCCGGCGGATCGTGTACGGGTCCAACTTCTTCCTCACGTTCCTGCTCCTGATCGTCGCGTTCGTCGGGTTCAACGTCGTCGTCGCCGCCAAGGTGCCGAACAAGCTCGACACCACCGCGACCGGGTTCTACGAACTGTCGGAGAGCACCAAGCAGCTCCTCGCCGGGCTCAAGGAGCCGGTGAACGCCTACCTCATCACGGCCGAGGAGGGCACCCGGCACGCGACCGACGACATGCGGCAGCTGCTCATGACCGCCCAGGACGCGTCCCGCGGCAACCTGCGGGTGAAGTTCCTCGACGCGGTCGCGAACCGGAGCGAGCTCCGAACCCTGGTCGGGAAGTACCCGCAACTGTCGCTCACGCTGGAGAAGGTGGACGTCGGCGCGGCGCTGCTGCTGACGAGCGGCGAGGACGAGAAGCGGAGCGCCGTGGTGCCCGACACCGAGTTCACGACCACTGTGGACCGGCGGCCGGTGTTCCAGGGCGAGCCGCGGCTGTTCCGCGAACTGGTCGCGCTGTCCAACACCGACGGCAAGCCGGTCGTGTACTTCACGCAGTCGAACGGCGAGCTGAGCATCGACCCGGCGGCCGAGGCCCCGGACGACCGCAAGGCGACCCGGCTCCGCGCGTACCTCGAGAAGAACTACATGGAGGTGCGGCCGCTCGCGTTCCCGCTCGAGAACCCGACGGTGCCCGCCGACGCGGCCGCGGTCGTGGTCGCCGGCCCCCGCTCGCCGCTCGCCCCGGCCGCCGCCGAGGCGATCAAGAAGTACGTCACCGACAAGGGCAAGAAGGGCCGGCTGCTCGTCCTCGCGGGGGCCGCCCCCGGGCCGAACAACCAGGGCATGGCGAAGACCGGCCTGGAGGACGTGCTCGCCACGCTGAACGTGCGGCTCGGCGACAAGTTCGTGTACTCGATCCCGCAGGACCGCCGCCAGGACTTCCGGCAGACCATCGCCGGCATCACCAACGTCGCCGTCGCCGCCAAGAACGAGGTCGCGGTTACCATGATGAAGGTGTCCCCGGCCGTGATGCTCGAACTGCCCCGGGAGGTCGCGGCGGCCGGGCCGAACGCCGACTACCAGCCGCTCCCGCTGCTCGTGACCGACGGCATCACCTGGCTCGAAGACGACCGGGTGGACGAGGCCCAGATCGAGGGGGTGGTCGAGCAGCTCAACACCCGGGCGGTGCAGGTCCGCAAGAACGTGATGGAGGGCGGCCGGGCGGTGGCCGCGCTGGTGTCGCAGGGGGCCACGCCGGCCGGTCGGGGTGCCCCGCCGTCGCCCGGCACCCCGGTCGCCGCGGTGTACGGGAACGCCCAGTTCGTGTCCGACGCGGTCGGCCGGCGGATGTCCCCGGACGCGGCCCCGCTCACGTACAAGCTCGTCGGCGTCACCCTCGACTGGCTCCGCGACCGCCCGTCGGTCTTCGGCAGCGACATGGAGGGGAAGAAGTACGCCGAGTACCAGTTCCCGCAAGCATCGACGGTGGACACGACCCGCGCCCTGTACTTCCCGCTGGCCCTGACGTTCCTCACGGTCGTCGGGCTCGGGACGGCCGTGTGGTTCGTCCGCCGCAGGTAAGCCTCTCGCAACGGAGCCCCGCGCGGCCGCCCGCCGCGCGCCCCATCGGGATCACCCATGAACTTCCGACTGACCGCGGTCCTGTTCGGCTCGATCTTCGTCGTGGGGCTCGCGCTCCTGATCGTGTCGTTCACCGGGGGCGGCAAGCCCCCGACCGACACCATCCTGGAGGAGCTCGCCGGGGCCAAGGCGGACCAGATCGACACCGTCGAGTTCGACCGCGAGGGCGGCGGCAAGCTCAAGCTCGTCCGCGACAGGGCCGCCAAGGACAAGGACCGCTGGGACGTGGTCGAGCCGTTCAAGGCCCGCGCCGACTCGGGCGCGGTCGGCGAGGTCGTTTCCGCGCTGCTCAAGGCCAAGCCGGCCCCGTTCGCCCAGATGCCGAACCTGACCAACGCCAAGCTCCAGCCGGCGGGCCTGAGGGTCACGCTGCGGCAGGGCGACCGGGCGTCCACCGTGAGCCTCGGCGACGTGACGCTCGGGGGCAAGGGGGTCGTGTTCGTCACCACGTCGGCCCGGCCGAGCCGCCCGATGGCGGTGCCGCGGGCCGCGCTGGAGCCGCTGTTCCGCGAGGCCAACAAGAGCGGGCTCGCCGCCGACCTCGCCAAGGGGGCCGGCGACTTCCGCTCCAAGACCGTGTTCGAGGCCGCCCGCGGGGCCGGCGACGACGTGATCGGCGTCACGCTCAGGGCCCGCGGCAAGACGCTGTCGCTGGTGCAGTCGCCCCGCGGGTGGAAGTTCGTCGAGCCGAGCGGGTGGGGCGACGCCGACCCGGCCGGCGACGCGGCCGCCGCGCCCGGCACGTTCACCGGCGTCCGCCCGCTGCTCGGCGCGCTGACCAGCCTCCAGGCGCTCTCGGCCGCCGACTTCGTCGAGAGCCCGACCCCGCAGGACCTGGAGAAGTACGGGCTGAACCCGAACAACCCGGACCGCGTCGAGGTCCGGCTCACGAACAAGGACAAGGTCGAGACGGTCGCGTTCGTCGGCAAGAAGGAGGCGGCCGCGCCGGCCCCCCCGGCCGGCCCGCACGGGATGACGCCCCCGCCCGCGAGCAAGTGGTGGGTGCAGGTGCAGGGCCAGCCCGGCGTGGTCCGGGCCAACGCCGGCGACCTGAGCGGCCTCGTGTCGGTCGTCGAGAACCCGGACCCGCTCCGCGACCGCAACCTGCTGACCGCGGAGAAGGCCCGGATCGACGGGCTCGACCTCGCCGGCGGTGCGGTCAAGCTCCGCAAGCTCGGCGGCGCGCTCGGGGCGTGGAAGCTGTACGGCAACCCGGCCGCCGGCGACCCGCAGGTCGCCTCGCTCACCGAGGTCGAGCGGGTCGTCAACGCGCTCACCGAGCGCCGCACGGTCCGGTCGTTCCCCGCGGGCAACGAGGCGAACTTCGGCCCCGGCGCGGTGACCGTGAAAGTGTGGGCCGACGGGTTCGAGGCCGCCGACCCCAAGGGCGACGCGAAGGCCGACCCCAGGGCCGAGCCGAAGGAGAAGGGCAAGCCGACCACGCTCGTGTTCGGCAAGGTCGAGGGCGAACTCGTCAACGTGAAGCGGACCCTCCCCGAGGGCCAGACCGACTTCTTCCTGCTGCCGGTCAAGGTGAAGGTCGGCGCGGGCGGCGAGGTGGTGGACGTGCTCCGGGCCGCGAACGAGCCGCGGGTGGACTTCCTCGACAAGTCGCTGAAGTCCTTCGCCAGCACCGCCGCGGCGAAGCTCACCGTCCAGGGCGCGGCCAACTTCGACCTCGACCGCGACGACAAGGCCGACGAGGCCTCGGCCAAGGGCCCGGTGTTCCGGTTCGCCGCCGACGCCCGCGGCGCGGCCGGCCAGCAGTACAAGAAGGGCGAGCAGGCCGACGTGCAGGTGGTGCAGGACCTGCTCGACATCCTCGCGACCACCCAGAGCGTGACCCGGTTCGTGGACGAGGCCCCGGCCCCCGAGAAGCTCGCCGAGTACGGCCTCGGCACCGCGACCAAGCTCCGCGTCACCGTCGGGCTCAAGGCCGAGGGCGACGACAAGGAGCGGGTGTACGAGTTCGGCAAGGAGACGGCCGACCCGAACTTCGTGTACGTCCAGCAGCGGGGCCGGCCGGCGGTGTTCACGCTGCCCAAGTTCATCCCCGACAAGTTCACGAGCGCCGACCTGCGGAACCGGGCCATCTTCAAGGTGAACCCGGCCGAGGTCGCCAGGGTCGAGATCGTCGGCTGGGGCGACAAGCTCGGCGCCCCGTCGGATCTGGTGCTGGAGAAGAACAAGGAGGGGACCTGGGTGGCGGTGAAGGCCCCGACCCCGGGGTACGTCGCCGACCCGGCCAAGGTGAACGCGTTCGTCGCCGCGCTGGGCACGCTCCAGGTCCGCTCGTACACGGGCGACGCCGCGATGGACCCGCGGCACGGGCTGGGCGACCCGAAGCAGGTGTTCGTGGTCACCCTGGCGAACGCGGCCGGCGGGCACCACCTGCACCTGCGGCTCGGCGGCCCGGCCGACCCGAACGGCACCACGCTGTACGCCTTCACCGGCCGCGTCCCCGACGGCAAGCCGATCGTCACCGTCGACGCCGCGCCGTTCAAGGCGTACAAGGACGGCCCCGCCGCGTTCTCGCGGTGACGTGCGGTTGAAGCAGAAATTGGGCGAGCGGGGGACGTCAGTCCCCCGGTGCGTTCGACAACCAGCGGGGGACTGACGTCCCCCGCTCGCCATTCGGCCGGGAGTCCCCATGCCCCGCGAGATCGTCCACGTCGGCCGGAAGATCCGCGTCGCCGTGGACACCACGACCACCGCCGACGGTCAGACGATCCGCCGCGACGTGGTGCTCCACCCCGGCGCGGTCGTCATCCTGCCCGTCCTCGACGCCGAGCACGTCGTCCTGCTCCGCAACCACCGGTTCACGATCGACGAGACGCTCTGGGAGGTGCCGGCGGGGACCGTCGAGCCGGACGAGCCGCTGCAAACGTGCGCGGAGCGCGAACTGGCGGAGGAGACGGGGTACACCGCAGCGAAGTGGCGGAGCCTCGGCTACCTGTACGCGTCGCCGGGCGTGCTGAACGAGAAGCTGCACCTGTTCATCGCCGAGGATCTGACCGCGGGAGCGCCGCGCCCGGAGGCCGACGAGCAACTCCAGGCGGTCACGGTGCGGCTCGACGAGGCGATTCGGATGTGCCTGAGTGGGGAGATCAGGGACGCGAAGACGATCACGTCGCTGCTGCTCTGGGAGCGGATGACCGCGGCGAAGTGAGCCGATCGGGGTCCGGATCGGCCGATTGATTCCGGTTTGTTACAATTCCGCTCGGCCGGCTCGTGCGGCCGCGTTACTTGGCGCAACACGTGCCACATTTGCAGGTTGCGCAGCAGGCCAATCAATCTGATACAAATTTGTCCGCAAGAATTATGATGATTTGGCGAAGTTGGAGTTCATCGGCGCGGGGTGGCGCACCCGCGCCAAATCAATGAGAGCCGCCCGCACCTGTCGCCCCACTTCCTTCCAGAAGCCCCACGCGAACCCGAAGTGGACCGCGACGAACACGACCGGGACGCGGGCGGCAACGGCGCGCGGCCTCCCCCGGCCCAGCACCGCGGCGGCGGCGAGCAGCACCGCGGCGTAGAGGCACAGGCTCGCGGCCCACGCCGCGCCGGCCGCCGGAACGACCAGCCCGAGCAGGCCCCCGAAGAGCGCGAACGCGGCGAACAGCGGCGGCACCAGCGCCGGGACGGTGAGCGAGTGCGGGTGCTTGAACGCGAGCCGCGCCCGGCCCAGGCCGTACCGCGAGAGCTGGTAGAACAGCGCCCGGAAGTGCGACCGCGGCTCGTACACGATCTTCGCCTTCGGCGCGAAGTAGCACGTCAGCCCCGCCTGGTGGACCCGCTCGTTGAACTCGACGTCCTCGCAGGCGTCGAACGCCTCGTCGAACAGGCCGATGCGGTGCAGCACGGTGCGGCGGTACGCGACGGCGGTGCTCTGCGGCGTCACGAACTTCGGCTGGTCGGAGAAGATGTCGGAGCCGGGGTTGTGGCCGAGGCGGCTGCTGCGCGCCGCGGAGACGGCCTGCTGGAACGGCGTCGGCTCGGGCACGTCGAGCGGCTGCGGGCGGCCGAGGCAGTCGGCCCCGCTCGCCTCGAACGCCGCGGCCAGGTTCTTCAGGTAGTCGCGGTCCGGGACGTGGCAGTGGCCGTCCACGACGACGACGACGTCCTTGGTGGCGTGGCGGACCGCGGTGTTCCGCCCGGCCGACGCGAACCGGGCCGGGTTGTACACGAGCTTGAGGTTGTCGAACTCGCCCTGGAGCCGGCGGACGACGGGCACCGTCGCGTCGGTCGAGAACCCGTCGGCGACGATCACCTCGTACCGGTCCCGCGGGAAGTCCTGGGTGAGCAGCAGCCGCAGGGTGCGCTCGATGGACCGCGCCTCGTTCCGCACGGGCACGATGACTGAGACGGATGGCATGTGTGCGGTTCCGCAGAGAAGCAATGGAACGCGGATGAAGAAGACGGAAGCGGGATCGAAGACCGATCAGACAAGAGCACATTTCTTCTGAGTGCGATCTCGTCTGATCCCCTTCATCCGTGTCATCCGCGTGCCATCGCTTCGTTTGGTGTCGTTCACTCTGTGGGGACGCGGGGCTTGCGCTGGTACAGCTTCTTGAGGCCGAGCAGCTTCAGCCCGGTGGCGAACAGGACGAACAGCGCGAGCGGGACCGAGGCGTGGCGAATGTAGAACAGGTCGTAGGCGACCTTGTTCTTGACGCTCCGCAGGCACGTGTCGGGCGGCAGGTGGACCTGCGCGAACCCGGTGATCCCCGGCTTCACCTGGTGCCGGCGGTCGTACCCCGGGACCGCCTCGCGGAGCTTGGCGACGATCTCGGGCCGCTCGGGCCGCGGGCCGATCAGGCTCATGTCGCCCCGCAGGACGTTCCACAGTTGCGGGAGCTCGTCCAGGTGGAGCTTGCGGTAGACGCGGCCGAGCGGGGTGATCCGGGTGTCGCCCGGGGTGCTCCACTTGGGGCCGGACAGCCGCTCGCAGTCGTGGTACATGCTGCGGATCTTGTACAGCGTGAACACGCGGCCGTTCTTGCCGACGCGGGTCTGGCTGTAGATCGCCGGCCCGCGGGACGTGAGCCGCACCAGGGCGACGCACGCCAGCACGACGGGCAGCAGGACGACGGCCATGGCGCCGGCGAGCACCAGGTCGGCGGCCGCCTGCGCCCGCTCCCCGACCGCCGACCGGGTCGGGAGGGCCGGGGCGAGCGGGGCCGGGACGGACCGGCGGCGGGTGGGTGCGGGGGTTCGCAACGCTGGCCTCGTGGTCACCAGCCCGGCAATCCGGGACGTGCGCTGGTACATTGAACGCGGTCCTCAGGGGCGAAAGCCATACTTGGGGGCGCGGGGATCAAGTCTCGGAACGGTCACTTGCCGCCGCCGAACGCGGCGGAGAACTGGCCCCACGCGGCGGCCAGGAACGCCCGGGTCGGGGCGTCGTCCTCGGGCGGGCGGCCGTCGCCGGGGTCGTCGGCGAGCGGCGTGGACAGGTACAGCTTGAACAGCACCGGCACGGCGTTCAGTTGCTTCGCGAACTGCCACCGCGGGTTGTCCGGGGCGACCCAGGTGCCGCTGGTGCTCCACGCCCACCGGATGCGGACCCGGTCCACCTTGGTCTGCGTCTTCTTCTCGAAGTCCGCGGTGTAGAACTCGGCGGTCCCGCCCCCGGGGATCTCGAACGTCTCCTTCTTCGGCCCGCGGAGGGCCTTGTACCCGCTCCCCACGTAGCACACGTCGGGGGTGTGCGTCGAGACCGACCCGGGGATGCCGCTGATGAGCGTGGTGACGCACGACTGCCCGCCCCCGGCCGAGACGTACCGCCGCGAGGTCGCGGTGCTCCGCTCGTTGGTGGGCATCTCGGTCGGCACGTCGGTCGGCTGCCAGTCGGTGTGCCGCACCTCCAGGGCGTGCAGCCGCTCGGTCAGCGCGGGGTTCGGGGCGAACACGCCCCACCGCTGGGTGACCGCGCCGTGGACCAGGGCGGCCCCGGCGACCAGCACCGCGGCGACGAGGAACATCGGAGTCTTCAGCATGGTGTCTCCTCTACGGGCGTGGGCGGTGCTCAGCACAGTGCTTCCTGGGCGGTGGCCCCGACGTACACGACGCCGGAGTACGGGATCTCCATGGTCGCCACCCGCTCGGCGGCCCGCTTGAGCAGCGGCGACGTCGTCTCGCGGTACAGGGCGCACACGAGCACCACCTCGCACCGCCGGGCGACCTCGACCGACTCGGCCGCGGTCAGCAGCGCGTGGCCGTGGATCACGACGCAGTCGTAGGGGGCGCGGAACCGCTCCACGAGGTTCTGGAGCTGCTCGCCGGTGGCGGCCCGGCGGGCCTCGTCGGACCACTTCCCGGCCGGCAGGAAGTGGAGCCCGCTGGGCAGGTGCTGGACCCCGGTGGCGAGGTCGATCTCGCCCCGCAGGTGCTCGCACACCCCGGCCGCGTTGGGCACCCCGGCGAACGTGTGGAGCTGCGGGTCGCGGAGGTCGAAGTCCACGAGGAGCGTCTTGTACCCGCTCTGGGCCAGACTGCTGGCGAGGCCGAACGCGGTGAACGCCTTCCCCTCTTCCCCGATCGGGCTGGTGACGGCCACGGTCGTCGCGCCCCGGGCCAGCCACGCCTGCGACACGTGCGCCCGGAGCCGGTCGAGGGCCTCGGTCGCGGCCGTCCGCTTGCTCGCGTCGCGGCCCCCGGCCTCCTCGGGCCGGCACGGGACCACCCCGACGACCGGCAGCGGTGTGGCCGCCTTCACGTCGGCCAGCGAGCTGACCCGCTTGGACACGGTCTCGAACCCGACCGCGCCCAGGGCCATCAGGCCGAACCCCATGAGCGCGGCCGCGACCGTGCCCAGGACCTGCTTCTTCATGTCCTTCTGGGTCGGGCTCGACCCCTGCTGGAGCACCCGCACCCGGGTCGGCGAGTTCAGCTCCATCTGGGTCGTGTAGTACTGCATCACGAGCCGCCGGTAGATGCTGTCGGTGCTCTCGGTCTGGCTGTTCTCGGGCGTGTACCCGGCGACCTCGCGGCCCCCGATGGTCACGATCTTGTCGCCGGGCGGGGGCAGGGCCGCGAGCTGCGTCTCGGCCCGGCCGAGCAGCGCCTTCACCACGTCGAACTGCTCCTGGTGCCGCTGGAGGGTGCGGATCACCTCCTCCATCTCGGCGGCGAGCTTCTGGGCCTCGGCGACGCGGCGGTTCCCGTCGAGGGCGGCCGCCTTCTCCTTCCGGAGGTCCCTGAGCCTCGCCTCGTGCGCGTCCCAGGCCTGCTTGAGCGCGACCACGCCCGGGGCGTGGGTTTCGCCGGCGCGGGCGTGGAACTCGTACTTGTTGCGGGCCGCCTGGGCGTGCAGGATCTGCGTGATGACGTCCTGGTCCTTGTCCGCGGCGTCGAGCGCCCCCTGCGGGACCGGCGCGTCCTTGATCCCGTCCATCTTCTGCTGGAGGACGGCGAGCCGCCGCTTGTTGTCGTTGATGTTCAGCGGGAGCCGCTCCAGTTCGCCGCGGAGCGACTCGACCTTGCCCATCAGCGCCCGCGGGTCCACCTTCGACGGGTCCAGCGGCACCGGGGCCACGGGCACGACTGGCACGACGCCGCCCTGCGGGGCCAGCGGCGGCAACTGGGCGGGCGGCTGGGCCGCGTTGTTCGGCAACAGGTTCGGCACGTCGGTGCCGCTGGCCGGCCTCACCCCGTCGGCCTTCGGCCGCGGCGCGGCAAACCGCTCCAGTTGCTTCTTCATGTCCGTCATCGCCTCTTCGATCTGCGCCACGAACAGCCGCTTCTCCTGCACGTCCTTCTGCACGACCTCCTTCATGAACGCGGCCTGGACCGCGTCCACGATCTTCTTGGCGTCGGCCGGCTCGTGGCTCTTGAACGTGACCCGGATCACCTCGGACCCGTCCTGCCAGCTCACCAGCAGTTCCTCGTCGAGGAACTTGATCGGGTCCTTCTGGGCCTTGATCGTGGGCAGGTCCTTGATGTCCCGGAGCGCGGCGTTGAGGACGAACTCGGACTTGATGAGGGCCGACGTCGTCTTCAGGTACGTCACGAAGTCGGTCCGGGCCTGGTTCGGGCTGTTCGCGTTGGCGACCGTCGGCGGGACCGACTGCACCTGGAACAGCGCGTACGACTCGAACTTGCTGGCGAGCAGCTCCCAGGCGGCGAACGCGCCACCGCCGCCGATGAGGGCGCCGCAGAACACGATCATGAGCCAGTGGAGCCGGAGGTACGTCAGCACCCGGAGCCCGTTGGCCTCCTCGGGCCGCGGGCCGGCCTTGCCGGGGGCGGGCCGCGGGGCGGCGGGCCGTGGGGGCGCGGCGGGGGTGCCGGTCGCCGGGGTCGCGTGCGTGTGTGGAGGCATGTCCGTACCCGAGTCCATTCAGGGAACGAAACCGTAGTTCGAGCGAGGGCGGTGCGGGGCGTCAGGCCGGCACGGGGCTCAGCCCGCGGTCGGCGACGCGGACCCGGGCCGGGCCGGGGACCGGCGGCGGCACCGGCGCCGGGGGGCCGCTGGGCGGCTCGGGGGCGACCACCAGCCGGGTGAGCACCCACAGTTCCAGCGCCAGCAGGGCGAGCCCGACCGGCATCATGAGCCACCCGTGGAAGTCGTGCAGGAACTCGGTCGTCGCCTTGTTCGTGAACACGACGTAGCTCATCCCGGTGGCGGTGATCCGCAGCACGTTCGCGGCGACCGCGATGGGGACGATGCCGAGGACGATCATGAACTTCTCGAACCGCGTCCGGTCCATCATCACGACCGCGCCGATCGAGAACGCGGCGAACGTCATGAGCATCTTCAGCCCGCTGCACGCGTCCACGACCCCGAGGCGGACCTCGTCGATCAGGATCAGGTTCCCGTCCCGCAGCGCCGGCTGCCCGAGCGTCTGGAGGAAGAACGTGCTGCACACGGTCGCGGTCGTCTTGAGCGGCTGGCCGACGTTCCGCTCCAGCTCGTACGGGAGCGGGACCATGAACACGAGGAACCCGATCGCCGGGCCGGTCCGCTTCAGGAGCGGCCACCCGCCCGCGGCCAGGACCACGGCGGTGATCGACAGGAGCAGCGAGGCCGCGTCGAGTTGGTGGAACAGCATGCTCCCGGCGACGGCTCGCATCCCGAGGGCCGCGACGAGGAGCACGGCCCCGATGACCGGCAGGGGCCTCGGGGTGTACCCGCCGGCCCGCCACGCGCGGCGGATCAGGTACGCGGAGAAGAACGGCACGAGGAGGCCGTGCGAGTACTGTGGGTCGTTGAGCCACTTGTCGGAGAACACGCTCAGCATCGGCAGGTACGCCCAGACGAGCAGCGCGCCGAGGGCGGCGAGGGGCCACGCCTTGGCCGCAGTGGTCGCGGGGGCGGAGGTGTTCGGCGCGTCCGTGGTGGAGATCGACATCCGTGTCCCTGGTTCGAGCGCGGGCGACTGACTTCCCGGGGCTGGGGCCGGGGTCGATCCGTGACCCACTACCCCCGACCGGCGCGGATTGTTGCCCAACCTCCGAACACCGGTCAACCCCAACCACCGGCGTTTTCGCCCCGGGCGGTCTGGGCTACCGCCGCCCGGCCGTTCGGGGCTACAACGGGCCCGTGCTCCGCCCCCCGGTGGCCCCGATGTCCTACACCGTCGCGCTCGACGCCTACCACGGCCCGCTCGACCTGCTCCTCTACCTCGTCCGCAAGCACGAGGTGGACGTGCTCGACATCCCCATTGCGCAGATCGCCGAGCGGTTCGTGGAGCACGTCCAGGCGGTGCGGCACGTCGACATCGAGTACGCGGGCGACTTCATCGTCATGGTCGCCACGCTCATGGACATCAAGAGCCGGATGCTCCTCCCTTCGGACGACGGGGCCGACGCCGAGGGGCCGCAGGGCGACCCGCGGCGCGAACTCGTCCGCCAGCTCCTGGAGTACCGCAAGTTCAAGGACGCGGCCGCGGCGCTGGAGGGGCGGGCCGAGGAGCAGGGGACGCGGGTGCCGCGGTCGGAACAGCCCGAGCCCGCCGCCGCGGCCGGGCCGGTCGTCAAGCCGGTCGAACTGTGGGACCTGGTCAGCGCGTTCGCCCGGCTCATGCGGGAGACGCAGTCACTGCAGGCGGCGACGATCGCGGTGGACGACACCCCGCAGCACGTCCACGAGGAGCAGATCCGCGCCCGGGTGCGGGCCGAGGGCCGGGTGCGGTTCATCGACGTGTTCGCGCCGCCGCACTTCAAGGCGAAGCTGATCGGCATCTTCCTGGCCGTGCTGGAACTCGTCCGGCACCACGGCGTCGGCCTGGAACTGGGCGGCACCGACACCGACATCTGGCTGGTGGCGCTGCCCGAAGTGGGTCACGGGGCGGGCGGCGAGGCGGGCGAGACGGGGGACGGGGCACCGGACACGGGCGCGCCGTCCGACGCGGGCGGGGCGGGCGGGGCGGGGGACCGGTCGTGATGGTGCCGGCCGGTCACCGCTTCGGCGACCGACTCGATCGCGTTCTCGATCGCGTGGGCCGGCTTGGCGATGATCGCGGGCACCTGGGCGTCGCCGGTCGGGACGTGGCGGGACAGCAGGTACTTGTAGATGAGCGCCCCGGCGACCGCGGCCAGCAGGTGGCTCATCACCAGCGACTTGTACGTGTTCACCTCGTTGACCAGCACCATGATCTGGTCCGTGGCCCAGTACGCGGTCCAGAACATCAGGTTCACGAGCGGGATCGCGTAGATCCCGTCGGCGAGGACGAACTGCCAGAACGGGAGCCGGACGCTCCCGGCGACGATGAACACCCACCCGCGGATCCCGGGGAGCAGGCGGACCCCGAGGAGGATCTTGACCCCGTGGTCCTTGAACCCCTGCTCGATCGTGGCCCGCTTCTCCGGGGTCAGGAGCCGCCGCTCGACCCACCCGGTGCGGAGGATCCGCTTCCCCCACTTCCGGCCGATCGTGTACAGCACCACGTCGCCGATGACCGCGCCGATGATGACGGTCGGCAGCATGAGCCACCACCGGATTCGGGCCGGGTTGTCGCGGTCGGTGGCGAAGTCCGAGTCGGAGTGGCCGCACAGCACCCCGGCCATGATCACCGGGAGCTCCTCCGGGACGGGCATGACGGTGGTGGACAGCACCAGCGCCAGGAAGATGTCGAGGTAGCTGTTGGAGGTGACCATCGGGCCGTCCGTGCGGTTCGCGCGACCCGCCACACTGCCGGGCGGTCCTGACAGGGTACCGCCCGCGGCCGGCCGTGGGCAGTGGCGGCCCGCCGCGGGCGCGGAAAATGGCGCGCCGCGGGCCGCCGCCCGGCGCGCGGAGCCTTGAAACTTGAACCTCGAACCGAGAAACTAACACCCCCGCGGAGGCCCCCGATGGACGTGTTGATCCCCGCCGAGCAGATCCGGGAGCGGCTCGACGCGCTCGCCGCCGAGATCGGCCGCGCCTACGAGGGGAAGCCCCCGGTCACGGTCGTCGGCATCCTCAACGGGTGCCTGATGTTCGTGGCCGACCTAGTCCGCCGCATCGACTTCCCGCTCCGGGTCGCGTTCGTCACTGCGTCGAGCTACCGCGGCACCGCGACCGGCCCCGGCCGGCTCGAGATCCACGACGCCCTGCTCCCGGACCTGACCGGCCGGCACGTCCTGCTGCTCGACGACATCCTCGACACGGGCAAGACCCTGACGCGGATCGTCGCCCACCTGCTCGACCGCGGGGTCGCCTCGGTCAAGGTCGGGGTGCTGCTGCGGAAGGTCGGCCGGCAGGAGGTGCCGTTCGAGCCCGACTTCGTCGGGTTCACGATCCCCGACAAGTTCGTGGTCGGCTACGGTCTGGACTTCAACGACGAGTACCGCCACCTGCCCTACATCGGCGTCCTCGAGAACGGGGACGGGTGACGGACGGCCCGCCCCGACAGCCGCCGCGCTCGGCCCCTCCCCGCCCGACGCGACCCGACCGCCGCGGCCCGCCGAACTGGGACACCACCGAGCCGGACCCCTCGATGATCAACGTCTTTCTCCTCGCCCCCGACCTGGCCCCCTCGCAGGAGGCGACCACTGCCCGGTTGCTCGCGCTGGGGCTGCCGCGGGACCGCTTCGGTCCCACGGTCGGCGTCCTCGGCCCGGCGGAGGGCGCGGCCGCCGACGAACTGCGGGCCGCGGGGGTCCCGGTCGTGTCCGTCGCCATCCGCCACACGCTCGACCTCGGCGGGCTCCGCCGGCTCAGCCGGACCATCCACCAGGCCGCGCCCGCCGTGCTGCACCTGTTCGGCACCGACGCGGCCCGCGCCGCCCGGATGGCGGTGGACTCGAGCGGCGAGGCCGGGAACGTGCCCCGGGTGGTCGTGTCCGGCGCGGCGGCCCCGAGCGGCGGGCTCGGCGGGTGGTTCGCGTCCCGGCTCATCCGCCGGGCCGACCGGGTCGTCCCGGTCACCTGGGCCGACGGCGAGCGGTACCGCGTCCTGGGCGTCCCGGCCGAGCGGCTCACCCGGATCTCCCCGGCCGCCCCGGACCCGCGCCCGGACGAGGGCGCCGACGCCGTGCTCCAGTCGCTGGGCTTCCCCCCGAACTCGCGGGTCATCGTGACCGACGGCCAACTGGAACTGGGGTCCGGCCCGAGGGACGCGATCGTCGCCTTCGACATGCTCCGGTACGAGCACCGCGACCTGCACCTCGCGGTGTTCGGCGCGGGGGCCGGCGCGCCCCTGTTGGAGCAGTTGGGGCGGGCGCTGGCGTTCGACGACTACCGGGTGCGGATCTTCGACGCGAGCGCGGACCGGGCGCGGGCGATCGCCGCCGCGGCCGCCGTGTGGGTCACCGCGCCCCACGGCGGGACCGACTACGCCCTGGAGGCGATGGCCGCGGGCAAGCCGGTCGTCGCGTGGGGCACGCCGGACCTCACCGAGGTCGTGCTCGACGGCCAGACCGGGTACCTCGTCCCAATCGGCGACAAGGCGATGCTCGCGTCCAAGGCCCGGGCGCTGCTCGCCGACCCGAACCTCGCGGAGTGGATGGGCAAGGCGGCCCGCGCCCGCGCCGCCGAGCGGTTCCCGGTCGCCCGCATGGTCGAGCAGTACGCCCGCGTGTACGCCGAACTCGCGGACTCGTGACCGCCGAGGCCCTTGTCCCCGTGTCCGCGCCCCCTCACAATGCCCTGACGCGAAGGAACCGGGTACAGACATGCGGAACGTTCTCACCGTGATCCTGGCCGGCGGCCGGGGCACCCGCCTCGAGCCCCTCACCCGCGACCGGGCCAAGCCCGCCGTGCCGTTCGGCGGCCTGTACCGGATCATCGACTTCACCCTGTCTAACTGCATCAACAGCGGCCTGCGGCAGGTGCTCGTCGTCACCCAGTTCAAGTCCCGGAGCCTGGACCGGCACATCCGCGCCGGGTGGGGGTTCCTGAGCACCGAACTCGGCGAGTCGGTCGAGGTGCTCCCCCCGCAGCAGCGGATCGACGAGACGTGGTACAAGGGGACCGCCGACGCGGTCTACCAGAACATCTACTCGATCGAGCGCGAGGTCGCGGACCTGACGCTGGTCCTCGCCGGCGACCACATCTACAAGATGGACTACGGCAGCATGGTCCAGGCCCACCGCCAGCGCGGGGCCGACGTGACGATCGGGTGCATCCCGGTCCCGCTGGCCGAGGTCCGGCACTTCGGCGTCCTCCAGGCCGGCGACGACGACCGGGTCGCCGGGTTCCAGGAGAAGCCCAAAACGGCCGACCCGATGCCGGGGGTCGCCGGGCACGCGCTCGGGTCGATGGGCATCTACGTGTTCAGCACCCGGCTCATGTTCGAGCTGCTGTGCCAGGACGCGGCCGACCCGGGCAGCGACCACGACTTCGGCAAGAACATCATCCCCAAGATGATCGACGCCGGGCGCAAGGTGTTCGCCTACCGGTTCCGCGACGAGAACCGCAAGGCCGTGCCGTACTGGCGGGACGTGGGCACCCTCGACGCCTACTACCAGGCCAACATGGACCTGATCGCCATCGACCCGGTCCTGAACCTGTACGACGCGACGTGGCCGATCCGCACGTTCCAGCCGCAGAGCCCGCCCCCCAAGTTCGTGTTCAGCGGCGACGGCCCGCCCGGCCAGGCCCGCCGGGGCGAGGCCCACGACAGCATCGTCTGCGCCGGGAGCATCGTGTCCGGCGGGCAGGTGCGGCGGAGCGTCCTGTCGCCCGGCGTGCGGGTGAACAGCTACGCGGTGGTCGAGGACTCGATCCTGTTCGACCACGTCGACGTGGGCCGGTACTGCCGGGTCCGCCGCGCGATCATCGACAAGGAAGTGAAGCTCCCGCCGTACACCGTGCTCGGGTACGACACCGAGTTCGACCGCAAGCGCGGGTTCACCATCACCGAGGGCGGCATCGTCGTCGTGTCGAAGTCCGAGCCCCCCGAGACGTTCCAGGCCCCCAACGCCCTCCCGCAGTGAACCCCCGGCCGCACCCGGCCGGCGGGCGTTCTCATTGATTCGGCGCGGGTGCGCCACCCCTCGCCGATGAACTCCGATTTCGCCAAATCATCATAATTCTTGCGGACAAATTTACATTAGACTTTGCAGCATGTTGTGAGATATGAGGTTGCGGCGATTATTGCCTCGGCATAAGCCGCGAAGAAATCGGACGAACTTTTGCTGTGACAACGCGGAATGACGTCCGCCCGCGTCACTTCTCCGGCCGCGTGACGACCAGCCGGTAGCCGAAGGTTCCGCCGCCGAGGTCGTTCGCGTCCTGCACCGCGAGCAGGTACGCGCCGTCGCTTGGGAGTGTCACGCTCAGGATGGCGTCGGGGGCACCCGGCGACTCGCTGGCCGACGCGACCACGGCGCGGGACGAGTCGTACAGCACGCACACCGCGTCCACCGGCGAGCCGTACCGGGCGGCCTGCACCTCGATCCGCAGCTTGTCGCCCTTCTTGCCCTCGATCTTGAACACGTCCACGTCGCGCTCGCCCTTGATCGTCGCCTCGACGGCGCACGGCACCGCGAGTGCCTGCGGCTGGTCGAACCCGTCGTTCGGTTCCTTCTCGGCGACGACCGGCAGGCCGTCCCGGATCAGGAGCGTGTACGGGGCCGACTCGCCCGCCGGGCCGACGGCGACGAGCTTCACCTCGCCGGGCTTCGCGTCCTTCGGGAGTTCGAGTTCGATCTCGACCTCGGAGTCGCCGATGCGGTCGGCCGGGTAGTTGTTGGGCGGCGCGGCGGCCTTCGCGGAGCGGAACGTGACCTTCGCGGCGTCCGCCCCGGTCACCTTCACCGCCGTCACCGTCGCGAGGAACTTGCCGCGGAGCGCGACCTTCTGCTTCTCGCCCGGCTTGAGGACCAGCGGGACCGCGTACAGGAGCTTCGGAGGGTCCTTCTTCTCGGGCGGCTTCTTGTCCTGCGGCACCGCCGCGGCGGCGAGGGTCAGTGCCAGGATGAAGGGGATTGCGAAGCGAGACATGGGAGGGCTACTCAAGAAGTGGGATCCGCAGAGTGGAAGACGAAGAGTGTTTATCCGCAGATTACGCAGAAGACACAGATTTGAGGACAGAGGACAGAGGACAGAGGACAGAGCACGAAAACCCAGAGACGAAGAGATGTATCCGCAGATTACACAGATGGACACAGATTTGAAAACAGAGGACAGAGGAGACTGGAACTCGTCTCTGCTTTCTGTCCTCTGCTTCGTTTCTGAAAATCTGCGTCCATCTGTGTAATCTGCGGATAAACACTCTTCGTCTTTCAACACGCCGTCACACGAACATTTCCTTCACGGGCTCGCCGAGGTCGAGGATCTCGATCGGGCGGCCGTCCGGGGTCTTGAGCTGCTTCCGCGGGTCGATGCCCATGGCGTCGAGGATCGTGTACGCCACGTCGGCCGGGCTGACCGGGCGCTGCGTCGCGAACGCGCCGTGCTTGTCGGTCTTGCCCAGCACGAACCCGCGCTTCACGCCGGCCCCGGCGAACAGCAGCGACGCGGCCTGGCCCCAGTGGTCGCGGCCCGCGTCCTTGTTGATCTTCGGCCCGCGGCCGAACTCGCCCATCACGACCAGGAGCGTGTCGTCGAGCATCCCGCGGCCGTCCATGTCCTCGACGAGTGCCGACACGGCCCTATCGAACTCGGGGAGCTTCTTGTCGAGCGCCTCGAAGATCTTGCCGTGGTGGTCCCACCCGCCGTAGTTGACGGTCACGAACCGGACGCCGTTCTCGACGAGCCGGCGGGCGAGCAGCATCGACTGGCCCGGGGTGTTGCGGCCGTACCGGTCGCGGAGCTTCTCGCTCTCCTGGTCGATGGCGAACGCGCGGCGGGCCTCGGTCGACAGCACCATGTCGCGGGCGCGGGCGTGGAACTCGTCGTAGGTCGCGATCTGGTCGTTCCCCTCGACCCGCTTGGCCAGGCCGTCGACGGCCTGGAGCAGCGACTCGCGGCGCTCGGCCCGTGCGGCGCTCACCCCGCCGGGGGGCTGGAGGTCCTGCACGAGGTAGTTCGGCTGGTTCGGGTCGCCGGCCCGGAACGACTCGAACCGCCCGCCGAGGAACGCGCTCTTGCCGAGCTCCCAGGTGAACGACGGGTTCTTGGGGACGGAGACGTAGGGCGGGACGGTGCCGGTGAACCCGGCCTCGTGCGCGACGACGGCCCCGATCGCGGGGTAGTCGCCGAACGGGGTGCCGAACCGACCGGACAGCACCCAGTTCGTCGCGGTCTCGTGGTGGTCGTTGTTGTGCGCCCCGGACCGCACCAGCGTGAGCCGGTCCATCACCTTCGCCATGCCGGGCAGCTTCTCGCTGACGCGGAGCCCGGCGACGCTCGTCCCGATGGTGGCGTACTTGCCGCGGATCTCCTCGGCGGCCTCGGGCTTGGGGTCGAAGCTGTCGTGGTGCGACAGCCCGCCGCCCAGGTACACGAGGACCACCGACTTCGCCCGCGCCCCCTTGCGGGCCGCGCCGGCGGCCTCCGCCCGCAGCAGGCCCGAGAGGGACAGCCCGGCGAGGCCGAGCGACCCCACCTTGAGCACGTCGCGGCGGGAGTGCCCGTCGCAGGTGCGGGTGGCGGAACCGTTGAGGAAGATGTCCAGCATCGGGTGTAGCTCCAGGCAGCGGGACTTCAGCGGGATGAAGGTCGGTTGCGTGAGGTACAACTACCTTCGGCGGGGCGGGTGGTCGGTCTTGCGCGGCGGACAAAAACTCTCTCGACTCCGCATCTTACCGGCCCGGTACGCCCGGGTAAATCGAAAACCACCGCACGCGCGACACGACAGGACTGTCGGAGATTCCGGTGCCGGGTGTGTTGTTGGTGGCGCACCCCGAGCGCCAGCGAGGGGTGAGGCACACCCCCTCGCTGGCGCTCGGGGTGCGCCCGAACCGCCGGTGCGCGTGTGGGCGGACTTGAACCTCGAACCCGGCCCCGGTCACCACAGCGGGCGGCGGTCGCCGTCGTACCCGTACCGGCCGAACCCGATGAGCGGGTACAGGACGAACCCGAACACGGACATGCCGACGCCGAACGCCTCGGTCTTGCCGAACCGCTTGGCGACCTCGACGTTCACGAGGATCGCGGCGATGAGGTTCGCCGGGGGGATCATGATGAGCACGAACCACAGCGGGCTCAGGCGGGCGACGCGGACCGTCAGGACGTAGATGTTGTAGACCGGGATGAGCGCGGCCCACCGCGGCTGACCGGCCTTGGGGAACACGCCGAGCCACCCGGCGACGACGGCTGGAATGGTGATCGCGGCCCACACCATGAGGTAGGGCAGGAGCCAGTCGAGGTCGGTGGGGGAGAGGGCCGACGCGGACGGGGTGCTGTTCAAGATGGGGGGCTGCAACGCAATTCTCCGCCGGGAGCGACGGTATCGAATGTACAGGCCGGGTGCCCCGTCCGCAACGAGGCACCCGGCCCGAATTCGCACTCCCGGGTCCGCGGTCGCGGGAACGGGACCGCCGGTCACCAGTTCTTCCCGCCCTCGTCGTCCTCGTCGTACGACTTCCGCTTGCCACCCTTGAGCGAGCGGTTCCCCTCGTACTGGGCGTCGCCGAACCCGAGCATTGGATAGAAGACGAACCCCAGGAAGGCCAAGCCCACGCCGTACAGTTCGCTCTTGCCGAACTTCTTGGCGACATCGATGGAGACGATCACCGCGGCAACAATGTTAACGAGCGGGATGAACCACAGGATGAACCACAGGATCTCCTTCTTGGCGATCTCGATGGTCAGGATGTACACGTTGTAGAAGGGGACGATGGCGGCCCATCCGGGCTGCCCGGCCTTCTCGAACACCTTCCACATCCCGGCGAGGATGGCGACGACGAACGCGAGTGGGACGAGGAGTGACCCAATCAAGCTAATCAGGATTTCCATGCTGTAACGGCTCCACAGTTAAAGGGGCATCTCGGAAAATCGAACTCGAGATGCGGCAAGAGTAGTCGGGCACCGCTGCGAACACAACGCACGCAGCGGCTTTTTGTGACCGGGAACCGCCGGGGTGTCCGCGAACCCGACGTGCGCCCCGGCGCTCGGTTGCGCCAGTCGGCGCGGGTGCGCCGGTTGGCGCGGGTGGCGCGGATGTGCGGAGTGGCGCGACGGGGGAAGGGGCGGAATCCGTTTCCCGGGTCGCCTCCCCTGTTGACCTTTCCCAGGTTCGCTATTCCACTGCATATGACCCAGGCGGAGCAACCGTGCCGCGGGGGGAGAAAACGGGCGGTTTCGGCTCAAGTCGGCACGGGGTCGTTCTTGAATGTGCCCTGCGGTCAACGTAGAGTTGTCGCGAATGACCCGCAGGTCTGCGTCGGACAGCGACCGACCCGGGCCGGCCCCCGGACGCCCGACGACGCTCACCCGAGCCCGTCCCCGGGGTGCCCCGACTCAACCGGATCACGGACCACCCATGCCGGTGTCAACACCACCACGGCGACCCGTCCGCCACACTGAAGGGTTCAGCACGACCCTCCTGCGGTCCCACCCGGACCGCCCGGCGCGCACGTTCCTGCCGGCCGACTACCAGCCGAAGTACGCCTACCCGCTGGTGGTCGTGTTCCACGACTCCGGGGCCGACGAGGACGCGGCCGCCCGGCTCGCGCCGCTCCTGAGCCGCCGGAACTACGTCGTCGCGTGCCCCCGGGGCCCGGTGAACCTCGGCCCCGGCACCGCCGGCCGCCGCGGGTTCGCGTGGCCCGCCGCCGCCGATACCGCGTACCTCGCGACCCTGTGGTCGCACGCCCGCGAGAAGTACCACATCCACCCGCAGCGCCTGTACCTGGTCGGCGTCGGCGACGGGGCCGCGGCCGCGTACCGGTTCGCGGCGGGTTCGCACGGGGCCGTGGCCGGGGTGGCGGCGCTCAACGCGGAGGTGCCGGCGGCGACGCGGTGCGCCCGCGGGCTGCGGCTGTTCGTGGGGCACGGCGAGGGGAACCCGGCGGTGCCGGTCGCGGCCGCCCGGCGGGCGTCGCGTGAACTGGCCCGGGCCGGTGCGGCGGTGCGGTTCGAGAGCTACCCGGCGGCGGACCGCGTTCACGAGGACATGCTGCGGGACGTGAACCGGTGGATCATGGGCACGGTGAACGCCGGCCCCGACTGGCTCGCGACCGGCGGGTGAAGCGAGTGGATCAGATCCCGGCCTGTTGGCGGAACGCGGCCAGGTCGGGCGCGGTCGCCACGAGCCAGAGCCAGTCTTGCAACCGGTCCGCGTCGGTCGTCCCGCGAACGGACGCCACCACGTCTTCGGGCACCGTCCCGTACTTCCGCGCGAGCACCCCGAGCAGCGACGTCTGCTGCCCCTCGGTCCGCCCTTCGAGGCGGCCCTCGACGCGGCCCTCGACGCGGCCCCGTGTCTCACCACGCTTCTCGCCGATCGCGATCCACTCGTTGACGACGGTTGATTCTTCCACGTTCCAGCCCTCCAGTTTCGCCTGCCAAACGGCCTTCCGCCCCGCTCGCTCCGCGAACAGTTGCGCGATGCCGCTGTACTCGGCCCTCCGGCGGCGGTCCGGCTCGCCTTCGGCCAGGAGCTTCCACCGGTCGATGATACCCGGGTCGCCGCCGCCGGTCATCAGCGGAACCCACGGCAACAGGCACCGCGACCACCGCCCGGATTCGATCCCGCCGAGGAGTTCATCGGCCGATTCCCGCTCGAGATTTCGTTCCACGACGCCGAGGTGCGTGGCCAGCCCGGTGCCGGGCCAGCGCAGGTCGCGCGACGCGGCCCCCGTGCCGGTCAGGTTCACCACGGCCGCGCCGACGTGGAACCGGCTGCCGCGCCCGGCGTCGGGCCGCAGGGTCAGCCACAGGCCCGCGAGGTAGCCGAGCAGGCGGCCGAACATGTCCGGGTCGGGGACCGTCTGGAATTCGACCGCGACGGCCCAGGGCACCCCGTGCTCGGCGGCGTTGTCGAGGTGGGCGACGGTGTCGCTCGTGCGGTCCGGGTCGCCGCCGGGGAACGGGAGCCCGCGGGTGTCGAGCCACCTGCGGAACACCAGCGCTTCGGCCGGCGCCCCGAGGAGCCAGCCCAGGAAGCCGGGCGCGTCGAGCTTCGCGGCGAACCGGCTCGCCTTGTCGAACGGGTTGACGGGCATGGGCGGCCTCGGCGGGGTTCACCCCATCTTAGCCCTCGATCCCGTGGAGCGGGCCGCCGCGGGCGAACAGCGCGTCCACGCGCTTGGTGACGGCCGCGTCCTCCTCCAGCGGCGGGGGCATGTGCGGCTTGAGCCGCGCGTCGATCACCACCGGACCGCGGCACCCCCAGTGCTTCCGCTCGATGAACGCCCCCACGCCGTGGACGTCGCCCGCCGGGTCGGACCGCGTGAACACCGCCCACAACCAGTTGTTGAAGTTCCGGGCCGCGAAGTCGCTGTCGTCCACGACGGTCACCAGGGGCAGCGTTTCGAGTTTCGAGTTCAACGTTCCGAGTTGATCGCAGAGCCGCGCGATGTCCCGGTCCGCGCCCGACCCGCACTTCGGCCCCGAAAGGGCCAGCACGCCGGGCACCACGAGCCGCGGGTCGCGGAAGCCGTCGGGCAACTTCAGGTCGGCCGGCACCTGCGTGGCGAGGTCGCGGCGCTTCGGGCCGGCGGCGGCGACCACGACCTTGCTGCCGGCGTTCAGCCCCATGCCGGCCGAGT
Source organism: Gemmata sp. (assembly GCF_051859125.1). Taxonomy (NCBI): domain Bacteria; kingdom Pseudomonadati; phylum Planctomycetota; class Planctomycetia; order Gemmatales; family Gemmataceae; genus Gemmata; species Gemmata sp. The sequence goes on along the minus strand of NZ_JBHYGG010000301.1, from coordinate 4,593 downwards.
AGTCGAGCGTGTCGACCGTCGTGCGGGTCTGGAAGTGCAGGTCGGACTCGGGGTCGAACCGCTCCAGAACGTGCCGCAGGAACGCGGGGATGTCGTGGATGTCGAGGTCCGGCGCGTCCTCCTTCGCGACGATGAACAGGTACTTCGCGAGCGACAACTGTCCCTGCCCGAGGATGGCGTTCGCGAGCGTCAGCAGCTCCTGCGGGCGGCGGGTCGCGGCGTACGGGACGTACCGCTCGCTGCCGATCGCCAGCAGCAGCGGGTGGACCCCCGCGGCGTCGACGGCGTGGACCGCGTGCAGCCCCGGCAGCACGGTCGGGATCACCGGGCCGGTCAACTCGTGGATGAACTCGCCGAACGACGTGTCCTCCTGCGGCGGCCGGCCGACCACGGTGAACGGCCAGATCGCGCCGGGCCGGTGGTACACGGCGGTGACCGTCATCACCGGGAAGTCGTGCGTCAGGCTGTAGTACCCGAGGTGGTCGCCGAACGGCCCCTCGGGCTTCGTGCGGGTCGGGTCGATGTACCCCGAGATGACGAAGTCGGCGTCGGCGGGCATCGGGAGGGGAGTGGGGAGTAACCGATCTTGCTGACTGCCCACTCCCCACTCCCCACTCCCCACTGGCCGCACCAGGCGCAGCCGGCGGCCGCCGAGCGCGCCGGCGAACGCCAGTTCCGGCAGCCCCTCGGGCAGCGGCATCACCGCGGCGACCGCCAGCGCCGGCGGGCCGCCGACCACCACGTTCACCGGCAGCACCTCCCCGCGCCGCCGCGCCGCCGCGTGGTGGACGCCGATCCCGCGGTGGATCTGGTAGTGCAGCCCGCACTCGCGGTCCGGCTCGAAGTCGTTCCCCGAGAACTGCACCCGGTACATCCCGAGGTTCGACTTCACCCACCCGCGGCGGTCCGGGTGCTCGGTGTACACCTGCGGGAGCGTCACGAACGCCCCGCCGTCGAGCGGCCAGCACTTCAGTTGCGGGAGCCGGGAGAGCGTGGTGCGGTGCGCGAGCACCGGCCCCGACCGCACGAACTTCGGTCGCAGCCGCCACGCGAGCAGGGGGAGGTCCCAGTACCGCCACGGGCGGCGCATCGCGGTGCCCGGGTCGGTCTTCAGCTCGACGAGCTTGCGGACGCCGTCGAGCGCGCCGCGGAACAGGAACCGGGTCCGCTCGGTGGTGCCGAACAGGTTCGACACCATCGGGAACGGGCTGCCCGTCACGCGCTCGAAGAGCACCGCCGGCCCGCCGGCCCGGTAGACGCGCCGCTGCACCTCGGCCGCCTCCAGGACCGGGTCGACCTCCCGGGCGATGCGAACGAGGCGGCCGGAGCGCTGGAGGTCGGCGACGCACGCCGCAAGGTTCGGGTAGTTCATGTTCTCCCCACCGCGTCGCGGTGCCCCGGCTTAACGCGGCACGCGCCGGCGTGACAAAATTGCACGCGGACGTGAAACCGAGAACCTGGAGCAAACGGTGGCCCGAATGATTTTGTCGCTCCGAGTTTGGTCCCGTCGGTTTAGCGACGTAGGGTGAAGGGGGGAAGGCGAGGCGGCCGTCCCGCCCGCGACCCGGAGGGTGCGTCACCCTGATCACGCGCATGTTCAACCGGACCGCGTTCCCGGTCGCCGCCGTGTTCCTGGGCGTGATGCTCCAGGTGCTCGTGCCCACGCCGCTGTTCGCGATGGCCGGCGGGGTGCTCGCGGTGGCGCTGGTGGCGCTGTGGCTCCAGCGGCCGATCGTGGTCGCGCCGGTGGTGCCCAAGAGTGCCGCGCCGTCCGACGCGCTGATGGTCTCGACGGCCCGGCTCCAGCTCCTGGAGTCGGCCGTGGTCCACGCGCACGACGCGGTGGTGATCCTGGAGGCGCACCCGCGGGTCGGGTCCGGGCGGGCCGTCCTGTACGTCAACAACGCGTTCTGCCGGATGACCGGGTACGACTGGGACGAGGTCGTCGGCCGGTCCCTGCACTTCCTCCGCGGCCCGGGGTCCGACCCGGAGGCGCTGGCCGCGATCCGCGAGGCGATGGCCCACGGCCGGCCGCTCCAGGTCGAGCTGCGGAACTACCGCAAGGACGGGGCCGAGTTCTGGGTGGACCTGAGCCTGGTGCCGGTGCCCGACCCGTCCGGGGTCGCGGCCCACTGGGTCATGATCCAGCGGGACATCACCGACCGCAAGAAGGCCGTCGACGCGGTCCGCCGGAGCGAGGCCCTGTTCCGCGGGGTGTTCGAGACGGCCCCGGCCGGGGTCGCCCTGACCAACGCCGACGGGCGGCACGTCGAGTGCAACCCCACGTTCGCCGCCATGGTCGGCCGGTCCGTCGAGGAGCTGCAGCAGCTCACCGCCGACGACCTGATCCACCCCGACGACCGGGCCGAGCACCGGCGGCTCCGGGCCGAGGTCCGGGCCGGCACCCGGGACCGGTACAGCCACGCGATGCGGTACGCGCGGCCCGACGGGGCGACCGTGTGGGTCGAGTTCTCGTTCGCCGTGATCCGCGGGGCCGGGGGCGGGTTCGAGTACGGCCTCGGGGTCGCCCTCAACGTCACCGAGCGGCGGACCCTCGAGGACCAGTTGCGGCACGCCCAGAAGATGGAGGCCGTCGGGCAGATGGCCGGGGGCGTGGCCCACGACTTCAACAACCTGCTCACCGCCGTGCTGTGCAACCTGGCCCTCCTGCGGCTCCCCGAGGACCACCCGAGCGCCGCGCACCTCGCGGCCGCGGAGCAGGCCGCCGGGCGGGCCGCCGAGGTCACCGGCAAGCTCCTCGGGTACGCGCGGCGGAACCAACTGGTCTCGGTCCCGGTCCACCCGTGCGACGCCTTCGAGGAGGCCGTCGGGCTGCTCCGCCACACCCTCGACCCGCGGATCAAGATCGTCGTGGCCGTCGCGCCCGACTGCGTCCCGCTCCGGGCCGACCCGGCGCTGCTCTCGCAGGTGATGCTGAACCTGTGCCTGAACGCCCGCGACGCCATGTCCGCCGGCGGCACCCTCACGCTCGCGGCGGGCGTGGCCGAGGTCACCGAGGCCGAGGCCGCCGCGCACGCCGGCGAGGGCCGGGCCGGGCGGTTCGTGCGGCTCACCGTCGCCGACACCGGGCACGGGATGACCGACGAGGTCCGGGCCCGGGTGTTCGAGCCGTTCTTCACCACCAAGGAGATCGGGAAGGGGACCGGGCTGGGGCTGCCGATGGTCCACGGGATCGTGAAGCAGCACCACGGGTGGATCGCCGTCACCTCGGCCCCGGGCACCGGCACCCGCCTCGACCTGTACTTCCCCCCGGCGCCCGCCACCGCCGAGGCCCACCGCCGCCAGGTCCAGCGGTCGTGGCACACGATGTCGCTCCCCGAGGCCGCGGCCCCGGCGGCCCCGCCCCCGCTCCTCACCCCCGACCGCGGGGTCCCGGCCCTCGGCGGCCCGCCCGCGACCGTCCTCCTCGTGGACGACGAGGCCATGATCCGCGAGATCGGCCGGCTCGTCCTCGCCGGGGCCGGGTTCCGCGTGCTGACCGCCGAGGACGGGGCCGAGGCCGTCGAGGTGTTCGCCCGCGAGCGGGACGCGATCGACCTCGTCGTCCTCGACGTGACCATGCCCCGGATGTCCGGCCGCGACGCGTTCCGCCGCCTCGTCGAGATCGACCCGGCCGTGAAGGTGCTGTTCTCCACCGGGTACTCGTCGGAGGACATCGCCGAACTCGACGGGGCCGTCGGCCTGCTCGGCAAGCCGTACCGGGCGCACGAGCTGCTGGCCGCGGTCCAGACCGCCCTCGCCGGCGAGCCCGTCGCCACCGCCTGACGCCGGGCCGCCGAAACCGCGGGCCGCCCGGACGGCGGCACCCGTTGTGCTATAATCGAATGGGTTCACCCCCCGCATCCGTGCCCGGCCGTGCCCTATGACAGAAGCCGAGTGGCTCTCCGAACCGAACTTCGTGCAGCACGTGCAGCACGTGGAACCGAGTGCGTCGGCCCGCAAGCTCCGGCTCCTGGCGGCCGGGTTCTGCCGCGCCGGCGGGCCGATCCTCGACCACCCCGAACTGATCGCGTCGGTGGACGCCATCGAGCGGTACGCCGACGGGTCCGCGACCGCCGCCGAACTGGAGAGGGCCCGGTCCCACGCCCGGATCGTCGCGGTCCAGGCCTACGAGGACTACGTCCGCTGGGCCGAGGGCCGGGAGGGCGAGCGGGCCGCGGTCAACCCGATGGTCCAGCACCAGGTGGCGTGGGCCGTCGCGTTCGCCGCCACGACCCCGCTCCCCGTTTCGGCCGTCGGCACCCGGATGGGCGAGGCCAGCGCGCAGCCGACCGCCGCGCCGACCGTGCTCGCCGACCCGGTCGTGTCCCCCGAGTTCCTCCGGGCGCTCCGGGCCGTCGTCTGGGACGCCTTCGGGAACCCGTTCCGGCCCGTGGCGGTCGCGCCCCAGTGGCGCACCGACGAGGCCGTCGCGCTCGCGGCCGCGATGTACGAGGCCCGCGACTTCGCGAAGATGCCGGCCCTGGCCGAAGCGCTCCACAGGGCCGGGTGCGACAGCGACGCGGTCCTCGCGCACTGCCGCAGCGGCGGCCCGCACTTCCGCGGGTGCTGGGTGCTCGACGGCGTGCTCGG
>NZ_JBHYGG010000300.1:0-34242 GCF_051859125.1 Gemmata sp. | reverse complement strand
GAGCGCCGAGCGAGGGTTCACGCTCTCCCCTCGCTCGGCGCTCGGGCTCGGACCGGAACGGCACACGGGGCGTGGCGGCCCGTCCGCCCACCGCCGCGTTCCCTACACCGTCGGCGGGTCGGGCCGCGTGTACCGGTGCGCCCACCAGATGAGCACGGCCTGGAGCGGGAGCCGCAGCAGGTGCAGCAGCGGCGGGGCCGGGAGGAGTTCCTGGTGCTGGTAGAGGTACACGTTCGCCGGGAACACCGCGACGAGCAGCGCGACCAGCCCCCACGCGGCGAACCGCCGGGTCCGCGGGACCACCAGCAGCACGCCGAGCGCGACCTCGCAGACGCCGCTGACCGCGACGAGTGCGGCGGGCCACGGCAGGTACGGCGGGACGATGCTCTCGTACCGGTCGGCCCGGACGAAGTGCATCACCCCGGCCAGGACCATGCCCGCCGCGAGGAGCCACCGGGGAAGTGCCGTCCAGGTCATGTCGCTGCTCCACTCCGGTGACGGACATTTCTGCGGACCCGTGTCTGCCGCGGCGGCCTCCGGGGTTCTGTCGGGTAGAACGCCCCCGAAGCTCCGCCCGGTGCCGCCGCATGCTCCGCGCCACGTTCCTCTTCGCCGCCCTGGTCGCCGCCGGTGCCCTGCTGCCCGCGGCCGAACCGCCGAAGCCGCCGGCCCCGGCCGGCGCGGCCGCGCCGGCGGGCTCCGAACTGGTCGCACTCGTAAAGGCCCACTGCGTGCGGTGCCACGGCCCGGCGAAGGCGGCCGGCGGGTTCCGCGCCGACGACCTCCCGGCCGACCTCACGCGGGACAAGGAGCGGTGGGCCGCGGTCCGCGACCAGCTCCGCGACGGGCTCATGCCGCCGCCGAAGGAGCCCCGGGTCGAGGACGCGAAGAAGCGGGCCGCGGTCGCCGCGATCACCGCCGGCCTCGGCCACCCGGTCCCGCGGCTCCCGAACCAGGGGAACCTCGTCCCGCACGAGCTGCTGTTCGGCAGGCCCGCGGCCGCCGCCAGCGTCGGGCCGGCCCGCGTGTGGCGGCTCAGCCCGGGCGGGTACGTCGGCCTCGCCCGCGAGGTCACCCGGGGCAGGCTCCCCAGCCTCGTGCAGCCGTTCACCCTCTCGGCCGAGCGCGGCATCCGCGACTTCGCCTCACTGTACACCATCGACGAACCGAGTGCCGAAGTTCTGATCCGCAACGCCGAGGCCATCGTCGACTGCCAGACCGCCTACGACATCAAGGACGGCAAGTTCGCGCCGAAGCAGGACAGCATCAGGGAGCTGACCGTTCTCGTGGACCCGAACGCGGCCCCGACCCGGGCGCAGGTCGAGGCGGCGGTGCGGACGCAGTACCGGCTCGCGATCGGCCGCGCCCCCACCGACGAGGAGGTCGGCCGGTTCCTCGGGCTGTACGAGAAGTGCCTGAAGCTCGGGGACCGGCCGGGCGCGGCGAAGACGGTGCTCCAGGCCGTGCTGCTGCGGACCGACGCGCTGTACCGCACCGAACTCGGCCGCGGGCCGGCCGACGCGACCGGCCGCCGGCGGCTCGCGCCCGACGAGGTCGCGCGGGCCGTGAGCCTGGCCCTCGGGCACGCCCGCGAGGCGGGCCTGGTCGCCGCCGCCGCGAAGGGTGAACTCGCCACCCCCGAGCAGGTCGCCGCCCACGTCCGCCGGCTCCTCGACGACCCGAAGGCCGACCGGTCCCGCGTCCTCGGGTTCTTCCGCGAGTTCTTCGAGTACGGCAACGCGCCGCTCGTGTTCAAGGACCGGCAGAGGGACCTGCACCACGTGCCGACCCAGTACGTCGCCGACACGGACCGCCTGATCCTGCACGTCCTCGCGGCCGACAAGGACGTGCTCCGCGAACTGCTCACCACCCCGGTGACGTTCGCGAACTACGCGACGGGGAAGAACAAGCAGAAGGGCGTCGAGGAGTCGAAGCAGGCCGTCGTCCTGAACCCGAACAACAACAAGGGCCAGAAGAACGTCGAGACGGTGTACGGGTTCGAGCAGTGGCCGGCCCAGCAGCCGGCCCCGGTCCCGGCCGACACGCGGCTCGGGGTGCTGATGCAGCCGAGCTGGCTCGTGGCGTGGAGCACGAACTTCGACAACGACCCGGTCCGCCGGGGCCGGTGGGTCCGCGAGCGGCTCCTCGGCGGCACCGTGCCGGACCTGCCCATCGGCGTCGACGCGCAGGTGCCCGACGACCCGCACCGCACGCTCCGCGACCGGCTCACCGTCACCCGCGACCAGCGGTGCTGGAAGTGCCACCAGCGGATGGACGAGCTCGGGCTCCCGTTCGAGCAGTTCGACCACTTCGGCCGGTTCCGCACCGCCGAGCCCGTGGTGGACCCCGACGCCACCGCCAAGAACGTGGACAAGAAGGGCAAGCCGCTCGGCCCGGTGTTCAAGGAGGCGCCGCTCGTCACCACCGGCGCGGTCGCCGACAGCGGCGACCCGGCGCTCGACGGCACCGCCCGCGACCCCCGCGAGTTCGTGCGGAAGCTCGCCGCGTCGGACCGGGTCCGCCAGGTGTTCGTCCGCCACGCGTTCCGCTACTACCTGGGCCGCAACGAGGCGCTCAGCGACGCCCGCACGCTCCAGGCCGCCGACCGGGCCTACGTCGCGAGCGGCGGCAGCTTCAAGGCCCTCGTCGCGGCCCTCCTGACCAGCGACAGCTTCCTCTACCGCGCCCCCGCCGAAGGAGCCAGCAAGTGACGACCGAACTGACCCGCCGCGCCCTGCTCCGCGACGCCGCCCTCGGGGCCGGCGCGACGGTCCTCGGGCCGGCCCTCGCCCGCGTCGCCGCCCACGCCGCCGGCGACGCCGCGGCCGCGTCCCCGACCCGGGTGGTGTTCGTCACCCAGAGCAACGGGTTCCACCCGGCCCACATGTGCCCGGCCGGGTGGAAGCTGGAGCCCAACGGGAGCCCGCCCGCGAACACCGACCTCGTGGAGGTCGCGCTCAAGGACCGGGACCTGCACGCCGCGCTCGACCCGTTCGCCGCGTTCAAGGACAAGGTCACCCTCATCCGCGGGCTGTCCGGGAAGGTGGGGTCCGGGTCGGCCGACCACTCCGGCGGGTTCGCCGCCCTGGGGTGCTACAACGGCAAGAACGGCCCCGCGGGTCAGACCATCGACTCGGCGCTGGGCGACGCGCTGCCGGCACCGTTCCGGCACGTCGCCGTCGGCCTCGGCGGCAAGCCCGAGACGGTGATGAACCACCTGCTCTCGGTGTCCGCCCCCGGCAAGGTGCAGCCCATCGTGTGCTCGCCGGACCTGGCGTACAAGTCGCTGTTCGGCAGCGTGGCCGGCGGGGCCGCCCGGGCCGCGTTCGACCGGAAGACGCACCTGCTCGACTTCCTGGCCGACGACGTGAAGCGGTCCCGGGCCGCGCTGGCCGCCGGCGAGCGGGAGAAGTTCGACCAGTACGTCCAGGCGCTCGAGACGCTGCACGCCCGGCAGACGGAGCTCCTCGCCCGCGAGGACGCGATCAAGCGGGCCGCCCCGAAGCTCGGCGACAAGCAGGCCGCGGACAAGTCGAGCCTGATCCTCGAGGCCCAGTTCGAGATCGCCGCCGCGGCGCTGGCCGCGGGCCTCACCCGCTCGGTGACCCTCGCGTCCGGCGGCGGGAGCCAGGCGATGTTCGGCACGTTCCCCGAGTTCGGCATCCGCGACCTGCACGCCATCGGCCACGGCGGCGCGCAGGACGGCAAGACCTACGAGGAGTGCTTCGTCGAGCTGCGGCGGTTCCACTGCAAGCTCATCGCGGGGCTCGTGAAGTCGCTGTCGGCCGTGAAGGAGGGGAGCGGCACCGCGATGGACAACACGGTGATCGTGTACCTGTCGGACTCGGCCGAGAGCCACCACGCCCGGTTCGAGGACTGGCCGGTGGTGGTGATCGGCACGCTGGGCGGGAAGCTGAAGCCGGGCGGCCGGTTCCTCCAGTACCCCGGGTACAAGCGGTCCCAGAAGCACAAGACGCTGGCGAGCCTGTACACGACGCTGCTGCACGCCGCGGGCAAGCCCCGGGACACCTTCGGCGCCCCCGACCTGACGCTGAAGGACCTGGACCAGACCGGCCCGCTGTCCGAACTGCTCGCGTGACCCGACCCTGACGGAGGCGGCCCGTGACGCGGCCCCCCGACGCCCCGGCGACCACCCCCGACGCGGACCGCATCGTGCGCGCGGTCCTCGCCGGGGACACGCGCGCGTTCGCGGACCTCGTGCGCATGTACGAGCCGGACCTGTGGCGGATCGCCGCCGCGCTGCTCCGGGACCGCAGCGCGACCGAGAACCTGGTGCAGCAGGCGTTCATCGACGCCTACACGCACCTCGACCAGTACCGCCCGGGGACCGACTTCGGCGCGTGGGTCCGCACGGTCGCCCGGAACCGGCTCCGCAAGGAGCTGCGGACCGCGTCCCGCGAGGACCGCAAGCTGGCCGCGTACCGCGAGCAACTGGCCGCCCGGCTCCGGGCCGGGGCCGACGAGCCCGGCGGCGACGCCGACCTGTACCTCGCGGCCCTCCGCGACTGCCGCGGCCAGCTCCCGGCCGCCGACGCGGCCGTGATCGCGATGCGGTACGAGAAGGGGCTGGGGTTCGAGGCGATCGCCGCCCGCCGCGGCCAGTCGCCCGAGGCCGTTCAGCGCATGGTGTCCCGCATCCGGTTCCGCCTCCGGGCCTGCATCGAGGGGAAGTTGAGCCCGCCATGACCCGCACCGACGACCTCACCGCCCGGCTCCTCGACGGCACCCTGACGGACGCCGAGGCGGCCGAACTCGAAGCCCTGGTCGCCGCCGACCCGGCGGCCCGCGCCGCGCACCTCGCGGCGCTGACGCTGGAGGCGGCCCTCCGCGGGCTCCGCACCGACTTCGACCCGGCCTTCGCCCGCGACACCGCGGCCCGGATCGAGGCCGACCGCGGCGAGCGGGTCGCGGCCGGGGTGCTGGCCGAGATCGCCGCCCGGCCCGCCCCGGCGTGGGACCGCCGCCCCGCACGCCGGCCCGCCCGGTGGGCCGCCTGGGCCGCGCTCACGGCCGCCGTGCTCGTCGGCGCGTGGGTCGCGATCCGCCCCGCGGGCGGCCCCGGCCCGGCCCCGGGCCCGATCGCGAACCCGCCCGAGGTCGCCCGGATCACGCTGCTGTCCGGGTCCGTCGAGGTGGTCGGGTCGGGCGAGGTGCTCGGGGCCGGCGCGGCGCTCGCCGCGGGCCAGACGATCCGCACCGTCGGGGACGACAGCGCCGCGGTCGTCGAGTTCGCGGACCGGACCCGGCTCGAACTGCACGCCGACACCGAGGTGCGGCTCACGGCCGGCGGCGACGGGGGCGACGCGCCGCGGAAGGCGTACCTCGTGTACGGGCAGGTGAGTGCGGTCGTCGGCAGCGGCGAGACGGTGGTCAGCACCGGGGCGGCCGACGCCGCCGCCCGCAACGGCACGTTCTCGATGTGGGCCAGCGGGCCGACCTCGGCGCGGGTCGAGTCGAAGGACGGCGACGTGCAGGTGACCCGCGGCGAGCCGGGCGAGGCGGCCGCGCCGGTGGCCCTCGGGCCGGGCCGGGCCGCGTTCGTCCGCGACGAGGTCGCGCCGATCACCGTCGAGCCCGCGCTCCGCGTGCACACCGTCCCCCGCGACGTGCTCGACTTCCGCGGCGCGTACAGCGTGGCGTTCACCCCGGACGGGGGCGAGGTGTGGGCCGGGTCGGCGAAGCAGCTCGTGCGGTGGCGGGTCGGCCCCGGGGCCGCCGGGCCGCGGGTGCTCCGCGACCTGTACCTCACCCCGAACGGCAACGACGGGCACTTCGGCCTCCTCTCCGCCGACCGCGGCACCCTCGTGAGCTGCGCCGTCGACGACCGGCAGGACCGGGTCCTGGTGCGGACCCTCCCGGCGGGCACCGTGCGGGCCGCGCTCCCCGTGCGGGTGCCCGAGTTGCGGTTCGCGTGCGTCGCCCCGGACGGCGCGTGGGTCGCGACCCTGTTCCAGAAGCCGGCCCGCCGGCTCCGGGTGTGGGACGCGGGCACCGGCCGCGAGCGGTTCGCCCTCGACTGGGACGGGTACGCCGCGGCCGCCACGCCCGACGGCCGGTTCCTCGCGGTGGACGCCGCCGACTACCGGCGGTCGGGCAACAACGCGGTCGCGTTCCTCGACCCCGCGACCGGGGAGCGCGCGTTCGCCCTGCCGACCGCCCGCAAGTCGGTGACCGCGATGGCGTTCACCCGCGACGGCCGGTACATGGCCGCGGGCAGCAACGGCGCGGTTCAGCTCTGGGACGTGCCCGCGCGGAAGCTGGTCCGGACCATCGAGGGGTTCGAGCGGGCCGTGACCGCCCTGGGGTTCTCGCCCGACGGCGCGCTCGTCGCCGCCGGGATGGGCGACGGGCAGGCGTGGGTCTGGTCGGTGGCGACCGGCCGCCGGGTGCAGGTCATCGAGACCGGCGACCGCGGCGTGCGCTCGATCGTGTTCAGCCCCGACGGCACGGCGCTCGCGGCGGCGGCCAGCCGCGCGCCCGTCACGCTCTGGGACGTGGCCCCCGAACCGGCCGACGCCCCCCCGGGGCTGTGACGCGCCGCTGCTCGGTTACATCATCGGTGGTTGGCGGCCCGCGTGAGGCCAACGATTCCACCGAGCAACGCGCTGCCCGGACGGTTCGAGTTTCGAGTTCAAAGTTGGGCGACCGCCCTTCGCACCGAGGATGGACATGCGTGTCTTGTTCGCGTTCGCCGCGCTCGCGGCCCTCGCCGCCCCCGCCCCCGCGCAGCCCAAGCCCGACCGCACCTGGAAGCCGCCCGCCGACGGGGTCGAGGTGGTCGCCGCGACGTTCCTCGGCGGCAAGGGGACCGAGTGGCTCGCGTCCGGCGGGTTCCAGCCCGACGGCCGCGTGGTCCTCGTCGGCAACGTCCTCGGGCCGACGTTCGAGGTGCCGGTCAAGGTCGGCGTCATCGGCACCGACCTCCCGGCCCCGGCCGAGCCCAAGCCGGTCCCGGCAATGGACGGGAACAAGCCCAAGGTGGACAAGGACGGGAAGCCGGTGATGGAGCGGCCGTCGTGGCGGCACGACGGGGTCACCGCGTTCGTCGCGCTCTACTCGGCGGACCTGAAGGTGCTCCAGTCCGTCGCCCGGTTCCCGTGGGCCGCGGGGGCCGCGACCGCCGCCGCGGTCGGGCCGGACGGGTCGATCTACGTCGCGGGCCGGGCCGGCGACGGCATCGCCAAGCTCGGCGGCGACATGGCCGAGCTCCCGGCGGTCCCCGGCGACGGCAAGGGCGCGCGGTGCCGGCACTCCTTCGTCGCCCGGCTCGCTCCGGACGCCACGCGGGCCGTGTGGGTCCGCCACGTCGCCGGGCCGGCGTCGGCCCCGACCGTGGCCCTCGCCGCCGACGGGAAGGTGCTGTTCGGCGCGGGGAACCAGCACGTCCTCGACGCCGCCGGCAAGTTGGTCGCCACCGTCACCGTCCCCGGCGGGCTGAAGCCGACCTCGTCCGTGAGCCCGACCGACGGCACCGTCGCGGTCGGCGGCGAGCACCACTGGGCGACCGGCCGCGAGCCGTGGCGGTGCCCGACCCTGAACCTGTACACCGCGGACGGCACCCTGCGGCACCAGCTCTACGACTGGGGCGGCCCGTACGTCGGCCTCGACAACTGCCGCCAGGTGTCCGACACGGCGGTGCGGTACGTCACCCACGACGCCAGCGGCGGGATCCTGATGTACCTGTGGTCCGACGGCGGCAACAGCGTCGCCACCACCGAGCCGTTCGACGTGCGGCTGCCCGTGAAGCCGAAGGGGCTCGGGCTCACCGCCGCCGGGGCGGGGGTGCTGAGCTGCGTGTACCTGATCCGCCTCGACCCGAAGGACCACCACGTGACCAGTTGGACGTTCTGGTCGGCGGCCGGGTCGAACAACAAGCCGAACAGCTCGTGGGTCGACCAGATGGCCCGCGCGCCGGACGGGTCCCTGGCGTTCGCCGGGCGGTCGGCGTGGGGCGTGTGGCAGACGAAGGACCGGCTCACCGGGGCCGAGCCGCAGGGCGACTACGTCGCGGTCCTGTCCGAGGACTTCACCGGCCTGCGGTTCTCGTCCGTCGTCCCCGGCACCGGCGCGGCCGAGGTGACCGAGGGCGCGTCGAACCGCGGCAGCGGGTGGGCCGTCGCCACCGGCACCGTGAAGGGGAAGAGCCGCGTCCTGTTCCTGGCCGGGGCGACCGAGGGCCGCAAGGACGGCGACGAGACGGCCGCCACGCCGACCCGGAACGCCGCCCAGGAGAAGTTCGGCGGGGGCCTGTCCGACGGGTACGCGCTGCTCCTCGAACTCGCCCTGCCGGCCGCGAAGCCGGCCCCGGCCCCGGCACCCGCGGCCGCCCCGGCCCCCGGCGGCCCGACCCGCGCCGCGTTCGAGAGCGCCCGGGGCCGCGACCCGAAGGCCAAGCCCGGCCCCGCCCCCGCCGAGGGGACCGTGTTCCACTTCAGCCCGACGTTCCCGAAGTACGTGACGGTCGACGCCGAGATGCGCGACCGGACCGGCAAGCTCTGGCCGGCGTTCCTGTGCGGCAAGCCGGTCGACGGCACCCTCACGGTCCGCGCCGGCGGCCCGGAGGCGAAGCTCACCGTGGCGTGTACCACCCTGGCCCAGCCCAACGGCGACCGCGGCGCGCGGCTGATCGGGGCGCTCGTGACCGACCCGAAGACCCCGCCGCCGCTGACGCTGGCGATCGACGCGCTCGGGCCGCAGAAGTCCGCCGAGGTCAAGACGACCGACAACAAGGGGAAGGAGGTCGTCCGCGTGGTCAACTACCACGAGGCGAAGGGGACGCTCACGCTCGGCGACAAGAAGGTGGCCGTCGCCCCGAAGGTGACGGTGGGGTACGCCGGGCCGAAGGACGGGCCGCCGGACGCCGTGCGGCTGAACGCCTACGTGACCCTGAGGGCTGCCGACCTGGGCCTGACCGGGGCCGGGGCGGACGGCACGGTGGACGTGCGGGTGGGGATGAGCGGCACCCTCAGCGCCGGCCCGAAGCCGAAGAAGTGACCGAAGTCCGGCGGGCGGCGGGACCAGCCCACCGCCCGCCCGGCAGTGATACACGAACCCGGTGGTGTTGTTTGATTCTGGTGGCACAGTCCTCTGGCCTGTGTGGGCGATCACAGGCCAGAGGCCTGTGCCACCAGGCCCAAAAATGCGACACCCTGACCGAGCCCGGGTCTCATACCAAGTCCGGTTGATCCGTACCCGTTGCACCGTGGGTTGTTGCCCTCCCCCCTGGTGGGGGAGGGTGGCGAGGCTCTGCGAGCCGGGTGGGGGGAACGCCTCCACACGTGGCGAAGCCTGTCCCCCCCACCCGCCACTCGAAGACTCGTGGCGACCTCCCCCACCAGGGGGGAGGTCAACAACCGACGTACACGAATCAATCGAACTTGGTGTCACGGCTTCGCGGCCTTCGGCTTCCCCTCCCAGATGTGGGCCATCAGCTCGTAGACCTCCAGTTCGGACTCCTTCAACTCGCCGCGGTTGAACGGGTAGAAGTCGTTCGCGCCGAAGTAGCTCTCGGTCATCTCCGCGAAGAACTCCTTGTGGTTCGTCAGCGCGTAGTGCTTGGTGCGGTTCCCGTTCCACAGCATCGTCTTCTCGCCGCGGCCGCCCTTCTTGTAGTTCTCGAACGCCTCCTTCACCCGCGGCTCGTCGAACCCGAGCACCTGGTCGTGGTAGGCGTGGGCCAGCTCGTGCAGGATCACGAACGGCATCTCGCTGACGTTCCGCCGCGTGGCCACGTCGGCGGCGCACGGCAGGTGGACGCACTTCGCCAGGTCCGGCGAGTACCCGTTGTCCTTGAGCCACCCGGCGCCCGGGTGGTACTGCATCGGCTTCAACTTGCCGTGCGTCAGGTCGAGGACGATCGGCACCGCCTGGAGCTTCTTCACCTTGTCGGCCGGGACGACGATCTTGACCTCGGCGAGCTTCGCTTCGAGGAACCGCAGCGCCTTCTTGCCGACCTCGGCGTTCGGCTCTTGCAGGAGCCGGTCGTCGACCCGCACGGTCCACCCCTCGACGTCGCGCTCGGTGCGCGAGGTCGGCTTGGCCGGTTCGGGGGAGTCCTTCGCGCCCTTGTCCTCCGCCGCCGCGAGTGTACCGGCCGCGAGCAGACACGCGCCGACCGCCAGGTGGAACCGGGACATCGCATCGCCCTCGTGGTTTCGAGATATAACGACGATGCTACCCCCGCGGCCGCGGCCGCTCTTGTCGGTTCCGCCAGCGGCCGCTGTAATCCGCGCACACCCCGCCCGGGTGCCCCCATGCCCACCCCGTCCGCGGCGCTGCTCGCCCGGCTCGCCACGCCGTACACCGCCGAGGCGCTGTTCGACTGCCTCCTCGACGTCGTGTACTTCGTGAAGAATGAGCGGGCCGAGTACGTCGTCGTGAACCGCACCCTCGCCGACAGGTGCGGGGTCCGCGACAAGCGCGACCTCATCGGCAAGACCGCCGTCCAGGTGGCCCCGCCGCCGCTCGGCCGCACGTCGTGGGAGCAGGACGTCGCCGTGCTGCGGACCGGGGTGCCGGTGCTCAACCAGCTCGAACTGCACGTGTACCCGAGCGGGCAGGCCGGGTGGTGCCTGACCGACAAGTTCCCGCTGTGCGACGCGGCCGGGAAGGTGATCGGGCTCGCGGGCGTGTCGCACGACCTGCACGCGCCGGACGAGTCGGCCGGGCAGTACCGCTCGGTCGCGGCCGCCGTGGGCCACGCGCGCGAGAACCTGGACCGCCGCCTGACCGCGGGCGAGCTGGCCGGCGTCGCGGGGCTGTCGGTGTACCAGCTCGACCAGCGCATCCGCCGGCTGTTCCGGCTCACGACCGGGCAACTGCTGCTGAAGTTCCGCATGGACGCGGCCGCCGAGCAGCTCCGCGACACGGACCGGCCGGTGTCGCAGGTCGGGCTCGCGTGCGGGTTCGCCGACCAGAGCGCGTTCGCCCGGCAGTTCCGCCGCACCACCGGCCTGACCCCCGGCGAGTACCGGCGGACGTTCGGCACCGGCCCGGGGTGACGCCGCCCGGACGAACGTCGGTCGCTCGCTCCGCGAGTGTCACCCAATCGCAGGGATTCGTTTCTTTGTTGGTGGGGCAGGCATTCGTGCCTGCCTCCAGACGCCTTCGGAGGCAGGCAAGAATGCCTGCCCCACCAGGAGCAACTGATCCACGCGATTCGGTGTCACGCGCCCTCGGCCCCGCGGCCCGGGGGCCACAGCCACAGGAGCAGCACGAACGCCACCAGCGGCGCGACGCCGATCGCGCCGAGGACCGGCTCGTAGGACTTCGTGAGGTCGGTGAGGTAGCCCTCGACCGGGTACGCCAGTGCGAGCGCGCCGTGGGCGCACATCCCGAGCGACCCGGACACCTTCCCCTGGTGCGCCGCCGAGAGCTCCTGGCTCAGCGCGAAGTACGTCGGGAACAGCCCCATCGCGCCGAACGCGACCACGAGCAGCCCGAGTTGCAGCGGGACGCCGTTTGGGAGGAACGGCACCGCGACCGTCGCCAGCGTGCAGGCCGCGCAGAACCCGTAGGCCAGCACGCGGCTCCGGTGGACCGCGGTCCCCCGGCGGCACAGCACGAGCGTCACCCCGCCCACGGTCCACGACCCGATGTCGGCCACGACGTAGTACAGCGTGGTGAACTGGCTCATCTCCTTCTCGCTGAACCCCCGCTGCTCCTGGAGGTACAGCGGGAGCCACGTGCGGTACCCGTGCCAGGTGACGTTGATGCCGATGGACATGGCGAACAGGATCCAGAACCGCGCGTCGCGGAGCACGTCGCGGAAGTGGACGAGGCCCGCGCCGGCGACCGACTCCTCGGCCGGCCGCAGCATCGCCCGCGGCACGGTGAGGAACCACAGCGCGATCCACACGACCCCGAGCGAGCCGATGACGCGGAACGGGTACTTCCAGGTGTCGGTCGGCGCGTCGGCGACGGCCGCGAACGTGCCCCCGGTCACGGACACGATCGCGTTGCGGACCGGCTCGCCCGGGTCGGCCGACCGGAGCAGCGCGAGCACCACGAGCGGCGCTACGACCGCCCCGAGCGCCGTGCCGCTCTGGAACAGCGAGTTCCCCAGCGACCGCTCCTCGCGGCGGAGCACGGCCCGGGTCGTCTTCATCCCGCACGGCCAGTTCCCGGCCTCGAACAGCCCGAGCGCGAACCGGCACCCGAGGAGCATCCAGAACCCGGACGCGAACCCGGTGAGCACCCCCGCGGCCGACCACCCGAGGACCATGACCGGGTACACCCACCGCACGCTCACCCGGTCCACGAGCCACCCGGTGGAGACCGCCCCGATGGCGAACGCGACCGAGAACGCGCTCTCGAGGTAGCCGTACTCCTGGTTGTTCAGGTCGAAGTAGAGCTTGATCCGCCGGGCCATTTGGTTGAGGGCCATGCGGTCCATATAGTTAATGACGGTCGCCAGCATCAGCAGCAGGCACACCCACCAGCGCCACGGGGACGGGGCGACCTGCGGGGGGGAGTCGGTCGAGGGTGTCATTCGCGGCTCGGGGAGGAAGCGGTCCCCGACACGTTACCCGAGCGGCCCGCGCGAGGCCAGCGGTTGCAAAGTAGGTCACTCGCTCCGCGAGTGACACCAACCGCGACCCGCGGCTCACCGGTACTGGTCGTTGCGCCGGGGTGCGACTCGCGGAGCGAGTCGCCTACTTTGGTGGGCCACTCGCTCCGCGAGCGACACCGATTGATTCTGGTGGCACGGGCCTCTGGCCTGTGGAGCCGGCACCACAGGCCAGAGGCCCGTGCCACCAGACACATTGTTTGAGGGCACGTCCATGGGTCCGACCGCACAGGCACCGAAGCTCCCCGTTCACCCGCTCGCGCTGGGCGCGTTCGCCCTGTCGCTGGTCGCGCTGCTGCTCGCGTCGTACGGGTCGCTGTACGCCGAGAAGCACCTCGCCGGGAGCCCGCTCCGCGAGGCCCGCGGGTCGGCCGGGCTGCCCGCCGAACCGGCGCACTGGTACGACCGCGCCCTGAGCCGCGGCGAGGCGACCGTGTTCGGGGGCCGCATCGACAGCAAGGTGCTCGCGCTCACGACCCGGTCGAAGGTCGCGAACTACTCGCTCCAGATGGTCGCGTTCGTGGCGCCGCTCGTGGCGGGGGTCGTCGCGGCGCTGCTCGGCGGGTGGGCGATGACCGCGATCGAGCGCAGCGCCACGCGGTACGGCGGGAGCTTGCAGGCCGTGTTCGCACAACTCATCGGGTCGTTCGCGGCCGTCATCGCCGGGTGCATGGTGCTCAGCTACTACGTCTGGCCGCTGCTCCCGTCGCTCTACACGACGTGAGTTCAGGAGTTCCGCGCTTCGAGGTTCAAAGCGGAAACTGCCCGGTCGAGATCCTCACCGGTTGGCGGCCCGTGCGAGGCCAACGACTCCTACCGAATCCGGTTGATCCGCACCCGTCGCACCGTGTGTTCTTGCCCTCCCCCACTGGTGGGGGAGGGCAGGAACACACGGCTACCGATCGCTCGGATCTGGCATCACACCCCGTCGATGGTCACCCCGCCCCCAAGGACCGACAGCCCGAACCCGCCCGCGAGCGCCGCGCCCGACAGCGGGTCGAGGTACGCGACGCCGGACGCGGCCGACTGCGTGATGAGGGCGAGGTTGCTCGCGCCGCTCCCGCTGACGCCGACGGCCGCGATCGCGTGGTTCAGCACGCCGGTGCCCACGAGGTAGCTCTTCGCGGCCCCCCCGCCCGGCCCGGTGCTGGTGAGGGTCGCGAGGCCCGTGCCCGTGTCGACCGCGAACGCCGCGACCCGCACGCGGACGTCGCCGGGGGCCGACAGCGGGTCGAGGGCCGTGACCACGAGCGCGTGCAGCCCGTCGCCGTCCGGGTCCACGAGCGCCACCCGGGCGTCGCGCTCCAGCACCCCGCCCGGGGCGACCGCCCCCTGGAACGGGGCGAACGCGCCGGCCGCCGGGCCGTTGAGGTCCAGTTCCTCCAGGTCCTGCCCGGTGAACCGGAACACCTTCAGCTTGATGCTCTTGTTCGGGTTCCCCGGCGCGACCGGGCCGCCGCGGGTCACCGCGACCTCGGCCGCGGTGTCGCCGTCGAGGTCGCCGACCGCGACCACCACGCCCTTCTGGTACGTCGGCCCGAACGGGGTGAACGTCGAGCCGATGTTGCTGTCGTCGCTCCCGTCGGCGTCGGTCCCGGCCTGGACCACGACCATGCGGCCGTACTCGACGAGCCCGGCCGCCCCCACGTTGCCGCGGGTGCCGGCGATCAGCTCCACGCTCCCGTTCCCGTCCACGTCCCCGGCCGCGATGTTCAGCCCGTTGACGTAGGGGCCGCTCGTGCCGCCGGGGCCGCTCGTCGTAGCGAACGGGGTGAACGTGTGGAGCAGGGCCGGGGGCGTGCCGGCCAGCAGCGCGGCCCCGTCGTACACGAACACCCTGCCGGCCTTGTCGGCCGCCAGCCCCCGCACGCCGGCCGGGCTCGCGGCCGCGACCCACACGTCCGCGACCGTGTCGCCGTTCAGGTCGCCCAGCGCGACGCTCACCAGCCCCGTGTACTGCGCGCCGCCCGGGGCGTCGAGCGGCCGGAAGTTCGCCGCGACCACGGCCCCGGTCGCCGCGTCCACCAGCCGCACCGAGCCGTTCGACGCGCCGACCGCGAGCACCCCCGCGGCCGTCGAGGTCGAACCGGACACCGCGTGGGCGAGGGGCGTCGCCTCGTCGCCGAACCACGTCAGGTCCACGGCGTCGCTGTAGATCGCGCGGATCGCGTGCGCGCCGGCGGTCAGCCCCGGGATCGCGTAGCTCGCGGTGCCGTTCGTCACCGCCACCGTCGTGAGGTAGTCGTCACCGTCGAGGAACGACACGAACCCGGTCGTCACCGGGCCGCCGCTCGCGGGGGTGACGGTCGCGGTGAACGTCGGCGTGGTGCCGACCTCGCTCGTCGCCGGGCCGGCCAGCGTGACCGTCGTGCCGACGAGCCCGTTCGCCAGGACCGCCACGGCGTCGCCCGAGTCGTACTGCGTCACGGCGAGGTCCGGGCGGCCGTCGCCGTTGAAGTCGCCGGCCCCGAGCCCGTTCGCGCCGGTGATCGCCGCGTAGGGGACCTGGCCGAGGAGGTTGCCGCCGCCGTTGTTCATCAGCGCCGCCACCTCCCCGGTGCTCGACACCCCGAACACGACGTCGGGCAACTGGTCACCGTTGAAGTCGCGGATCACGACGCCCGTCGGGGCCGGGTCCACGGTGACCGGCGGCTGGGCCGCGAACGTCCCGCCGCCGGTGTTGAAGAACGCCCGGATGGTGTTGCCGGTGGTGTTGGTCGTCGGGTCGAACGTGTTCGACGCGACGAGGTCGGGTGCGCCGTCCTCGTTCAGGTCGCCGGCCGCGAGGAACGTGGTGCCGAGTTGGCCGGCGTCGAGTGTCCCGGCGAGGGCGAACCCCCCGGCCCCGTTGTTCAGGAGCACGCCCACGGTCCCGTCGATCTGGTTGGCGACGGCGAGGTCGAGGTCCGCGTCGCCGTCGAAGTCGGCGGCCACGATCACGTTGCCGCCGGTGCCGCCGCTCGACACGGTGACCGCGGCCGCGAACCCGCCGGCCGGCTGGTTCAGGAACACGCTCACCCCGCCGCCGTAGTTCGAGACCGCGAGGTCGCCCCGGCCGTCGCCGTTGAAGTCGCCGGCGACGACGTGCGTGGCGTTCGTGCCGGCGGTGAGCACCTGGCCGGCAGTGAACTTCCCGGTGCCGTCGTTGGTCATGATCACGACGTTGTTCGTCGAGCCCTCGTTGAGCACCACGGCCAGGTCGAGGTCGGCGTCGCCGTCGGCGTCGAGGGCCACGACCCCCTCCGGGGCGCGGTTCCCGGCGGACGCGTCGACGGTGAACTTCGCGGCCGCGGCGAACGTGCCGGTCCCGGTGCCGAGCGCGACCGACACGGTGCTCGGGTTCGAGCTGCCGTAGTTGGTGACGGCGAAGTCGAGCTTGCCGTCGCCGTTGAAGTCGGCCACCGCCAGGACGGTGGTGTCCGGCCCGAGGTTGGCGTCGGTGATCGTCGCGGGGGCGTCGAACAGCCCGGCCGGGGTGTCGCGGCGCTCGAGCGGGTGAACGGCGAGGACGGTTCTGGGGGCGCGGCGCATCGGGGGTCCTCGTTGGGGGGCGCGGCCTCGGGGGCACGAAACGCGCTCGCGAACTGCTTGGTCGATTAGTGGACCGTTATTGCGAACGGTTCTACGGCGGCAGAATCGATTGTACGTCCCCGGTCGCGCTCCTGGTAGAAGCGGCCCCCAACCCCCGAGGCGGACACGCAGTTTCACTTTGTGGGGCCCCTTTTCCCGCCGGGACCGGGTTTGGCACCCGGTGAGCATAACTCTCCCTTCATCGCCGCGGGCCCGGCACCGGCCCGACTAACGGAGGACGCACCCGTGACAGCCGCGCCCCTGTACGCGCCCATTGGCAACGGCCGCCGCCCGGCCCCGTGGGTCGGCGCGGCGGCGCTCGTCGCCGCCGTCGTCGCCGTCGCGGCGATCGGCGGGTCGATGATGACCGGCGTGGTCCGCGAGTGGTACGACACGCTCCCGAAGCCCGAGTGGACCCCGCCCGACTGGGTGTTCGGCCCGGTGTGGGCGCTCCTCTACACGATGATGGCGGCCGCCGCGGCCATCGTGTGGCGGGAGAAGGACCGCGACGAGATCGGCTGCCCGGTGTGGGCGTTCTCGATCCAGTTGGCCCTGAACCTCGCGTGGAGCGTGCTGTTTTTCGGCCTGCGCAGTCCGCTTCTCGGGTTCCTCGACATCTGCCTGCTGTGGGTCGCCGCGGGCGTCACCATGACGCAGTTCTTTCTGGTTTCGCGGGCCGCCGGGTGGCTCATGCTCCCGTACTGGCTGTGGGTGAGCTTCGCGGCCGTGCTGAACGGGTCGATCGTGCTCCTCGCGGCGCACTCGTGAGGCGATTGGCACGCGGCGTGCACTAGATGATCCCGTTCCCGCGACGCGGGACACAAACTGAGACAAGCCCGCCGGGTTACGGCGGACCACATAGATCGACCGGGTCCGAGCTAGCCTACCGCCGCCACCGAGTGGGCCGCGGTAGTTCACATACACCGATCCGATTGTTACCACCCTCAGAGGATTCCCCATGCTCCGCTGGGCCATCATGTTCCTGGTGATCGCGCTGATCTCGGCTCTGTTCGGCTTCACCGACGTGGCCGGCACCTCGATGGTCGCCGCCAAGATCCTGTTCTTCGTGTTCCTGGTGCTGTTCGTCGTCTCCCTCATCGTGGGCGACCGGTCGACACGCGACGCGATCTGACGCCCGGCGAACCGCCGGGATGGTATCGGAGCCCCGGGGAAACCCGGGGCTCCACGCGTTTCCGGGGCAGGGTGAGGCGAGACCGTTGGGGTAGACGCGTGGCGAGCCGGGAGCGTCAGCGACCAGAGTTCTGGTGGAGCGCCCACCTCCGGTCGCTGACGCTCCCGGCTCGCCGGGCACTTGGCGCTCACGACTGTTGGCTGGTCTGGGTACCCGTGGGCACCACTTGACAACTGGCGCCGCCCGGCTTGGCACGCAATTCGCATTTGCACGAGCGACACACACTAAAACGATTCTGGCGAGGAGGCCGACCGCGTGACGCTCCGCGACGCCGCGAAGGTGCTGAGGGACGCCGGCGTGAAGTTCTGGGACGACAACGGCCCGCGGCTCGGTGCGGCGCTCGCCTTCTACACCGCCCTGTCGCTGTCGCCGCTGCTGGTCGCAGTTGTCGCCATCGTCGGGTTCGCGTTCGGGCAGGAAGCGGCCCGGGGCGAACTCGTCGAACAGTTGCGCGACACCACCGGCGAGCAAGCGGCCGTCGTCATCGAGCAGCTCGTGGCGAGGAGCGCCGCCGGGGGCGAGGGCGTCCTCGCCACGGTCGCGGCGTTCGCGGTGGCGCTGTTCGGCGCGTCGAACCTGTTCGCCGATTTGCAGAGCGCCCTGAACGCGATCTGGCGCGTCCCCGGGAGCGAGAAGCCGGGCGGGGTGCTCGCGTTCCTCCGCGGCCGGGTGCTGGCGTTCGCCCTCGTGGGCGGGACCGCGCTGCTTTTGGTGGCGGCGCTGGTCCTCGGGCCGGTGCTCGCCGCGATGGAGACCCGCGTGTCGGGGCACGTCCCGGGGTGGGTGAACTCCGCCGGCGTTCTCAACTTCTTCGTCCCATTCGTGTTGACGACGGTCCTGTTCGCGATGATCTTCAAGGTGCTCCCGGACGTGCGGCTGGCGTGGTCCGACGTGTGGCTCGGGGCGGTCGTGACGGCGGCGCTGTTCGCCGGCGGCCGCTACCTAATCGGCCTGTACCTGGGGCGCGCGGCGGTCGGCTCGGCCTACGGCGCGGCCGGCACGTTCGTCGCGCTGCTGGTCTGGGTCTACTATTCCACACAGATCCTCCTGTTCGGCGCGGAGTTGACGTTCGTGTACGCCGAGCGGCACGGGCACGGCCTGGCCGGCCCGCGGGTGGCCCCGGGGTGACGGCGCGGCGCGAGGACGCCGACGCCTCATGAAGAAAGTGAGCGTGGTGCCCCGCGCCGGCTGGCGACTGAGGGCCGCGTGCGCCCGATTGATGTGTTCGTGATTCCGTTCCACTAACGAGATACCAACCGATGAGTGCAAAGGCCCCCGCCCGCCCGCAGGGCCCGATCCCGTACCCGGTCGCCGCGATCGCCCAGGGCCGCCACTCCGAGGCCCCGGCGGCCCGCCCCGGCATGGGCGCGATCCCGCACGGGGCCGGCGTCGCGTTCCGCGTGTGGGCGCCCCACGCCGAGGCCGTCTCCGTCACCGGCACGTTCAACGACTGGGACGCCGCCAGGCACCCCCTGGCCCGCGAGAACGACGGGGGCTACTGGTACGCCGACGTGCCGGGGGCCAAGGTCGGCGACGAGTACCGGTACCTGATCAGGACCCCGGCCGGGGAGCTGTCGAAGATCGACCCGTACGCGCGCGAGGTCACCAACTCCGTCGGCAACGGGGTCGTCCACGACCCGGAGTTCGACTGGGGCGAGGAGTTCTACAAGACCTCGCCGTGGAACGAGTGGGTGATCTACGAGCTGCACGTCGGCACGTTCAACGACGAGGACCCGAGCAGCCCGCTCCCGGGCACGTTCGAGAGCGTGGTCCGCCGGTTCGACCACCTGAGGCGGCTCGGGGTCAACTGCATCCAGGTGATGCCGGTGGCCGAGTTCGCCGGCGACCGGTCGTGGGGGTACAACCCCGCGCACATCTTCGCCGTCGAGAGCGCGTACGGCGGCCCGCGGGCGTTCAAGAACTTCATCCGGGCGGCGCACCGCAACGGGTTCGCGGTGATCCTCGACGTGGTGTACAACCACTTCGGCCCGTCGGACCTGGACCTGTGGCAGTTCGACGGGTGGAGCGAGAACGGGGCCGGCGGGATCTACTTCTACCAGGACTGGCGGAAGGAGACCCCGTGGGGCGACACCCGGCCCGACTACGGCCGCCCCGAGGTCCGGCAGTTCATCCGCGACAACGCCATGATGTGGGTCGAGGACTACCACGTCGACGGGCTCCGGATGGACATGACCCTCTACATCCGCAGCGTCCGGGCCGACGGCGACGCGAACCTGCCCGACGGGTGGACGCTGCTCCAGTGGATCAACGGGGAGATCCGCGAGCGGCACCCGAACACGCTGACCGTGGCCGAGGACCTGCAGCACAGCGACTGGATGACCAAGTCCGTCGCCGAGGGCGGGGCCGGGTACGGGGCCCAGTGGGACGACCGGTTCGTCCACCCGGTCCGCGAGGCGGTCATCGCCCCGCACGACGAGCACCGGTCCATGGTCGCCGTCGCGGACGCCATCACCCACCGGTACAACGACGACGCGTTCCAGCGGGTCATCTACTCCGAGAGCCACGACGAGGTGGCCAACGGGAAGGCCCGGGTGGTCCACGAGATCGCGCCGGGCGACCCGAAGAACTGGTTCGCCCAGAAGCGGTCCACGCTGGCCGCGGCACTGGTGTTCACCGCCCCGGGCATCCCGATGCTCTTCCAGGGGCAAGAGTTCCTGGAGGGCGGGTGGTTCCGCGACACCGTGCCCCTCGACTGGGACAAGCAGGAGGCGTTCCGCGGGATCGTGCGGCTGTACCGCGACCTGATCCGGCTCCGGCTCAACCGGGGGGGCCAGACCCGCGGGCTCACCGGGCAGCACGTCCAGTTGATCCGCGTGGACGACGCGAACAACGTGATCGCGTTCCGCCGGTGGATGGAGGGCGGGCCGGGCGACGACGTGGTGGTGTTCGCCAACTTCGACCGCAACGTGCGTGAGAACTTCACCATCGGGTTCCCGGCGGCCGGGGCATGGAAGTTGCTCTTCAATAGTGATTGGGCCGGGTACAGCTCGGAGTTCCAGGGCTACCCGTCCGCAGACGTGACCGCGGAACCCGGCGAGTTCGACGGGCTCCCGGCGCACGGCTCGGTGAACATCGGCCCGTACAGCGTGCTGGTGTTCTCCCAGGTCCAGGGGTGAGGCGGGGCCGGGCGGGCACCGCCGCCGGAGCGTGGTTCCGGCGGACTAACGGCGCGGCGCCCGGCGCGGCCCAACGCGCCTCACCCGTCCCTCTGTGAGGACGCACCATGACGAACGACCCCGCGACCCCGCGCGTGGACCATAAGGCGTGCCTGCGGCACGCGACCCTCGAGCAGCGGGTGGCGTGCATCGCCGACTCCGGCCCCGAGGCGATCGAGGCCCGGCTCCGCGAGCTGGACCGCGAGTGGACCGCGGGCCGCGTGACCAAGGCCGTGTGCGGGCTGGTGATCGTGGCCGGGCTCGCGCTCACCGCGGTCGTGCACCCGTGGTGGCTCGTGCTCCCGGCAGCCGGCGGCCTGTTCCTCGTCCAGTACCTCTTCACCCGGAGGTCGTGGCTCGGCCGGGTGTTCCAGGAGGCCGGCTACCGCAGCGGGTTCGAGGTGGACCAGGAGAAGATGGCACTGAAGGTGATCCGCGGGGACTTCCGCCACCTGCCGACGCTCCTGGACATCGAGAACAAGGACGACATCAGCCGCCTCGAAGGGGAGGGCGGCATCGTGATGGAGCCCGACGAGGCCAAGGTCGACCCGGTCCAGGCGGCGAAGGTCGCGCTGGAAGCGGCGAAGAGTTAACCGGCCGGCGAGCGGGGGGCGCGGGCCCCCCGCGTGCGTCGGAGCGCGGTACTCGGGGGGCTTCGGCCCCCCGCTCGCGTTTGTGGTGCGGCGCGCCGTCCGGTGCGAATCTCGCCGTTGGCACGAGTCGTGCAGACACCTCCGAACGTGTCCGCGACCCCGTAAGGATCTCGACCATGACCACTACCGAAAACCGGGCCGCGGGGCTCACCCCGGCAGCGACGCCGGCCCCCTCCCCGCCCAACGGCACCACCGTTACGACGCTGGTCTCGGGCATCATCGACGACGCCCAGACCCTGTTCCGCCAGCAGATCCAGATGCTCAAGGCCGAGGTCCGCGAGGACTTCAAGCGGTCCAAGCAGGCAGCGGAATTCGGGGCGCTGGGCATCGTGCTGCTAACGGTCGGGATGCTCGGCCTGGTGTCCGCCCTCGCGTTCTTCCTCCACGAGTACTACCAGTTCTCGATGTGGGCCTCCTGGGGCATCACCGGCCTGTTGTTCACCCTCCTCGGCGGGGCGGCGGCGGCGGCGAGTTACCTGCTGCTCGAGCGGTTCAACCCGCTCCCGGACAAGACCTTCAACGCCCTCCAGGAGAACCTGACGTGGAAAACCGCACCCCAGAGCTGAGCCCCATGCCCGACGCCCCCGACAAGACGCCCGAGCAGATCGAGCACGAGATGCACCAGACCCGTGAGGCGATGAGCGCCAAGGTCAGCGCCCTCGAGAGCCAAGTGGTCGGGACCGTGCAGACCGCCGCCGACACGTTCACCGACACGGTCGGCGCGGTGCGGTCCCTGGTCGACACGGCCCCCGGGGCGGTGTCCGACACCGTCAAGCAGGCGGCCGACGTTGTGGGGGAGAAGATGAAAGAGATCTTCGACATTAGCGGGCACGTCCAGAACCACCCGTGGCCGTCGGTCGCGGTGTCGGCCGGGCTCGGGTTCCTCACCGGGCTGATCGCGTTCCGCGGCCGGTCGTCGGGCCTGGGCCTCGGGTCGGCCCCGAGCGCCCCCGTCGCCTCGGCGTACCCGGCGTACATGAACTCGGCCCCGAGCGCCCCGGCCGCCCCGCGGGGCCCCGGGCTGTTCGACGAACTAATCGCGATGGCCGGCCGCAAGGTCCGCGAACTGGCGGAGACGGCGCTGGAGACGGCGTCGGCGGCGGCCAACCAGAGCGTCCGCGACAACGTCCCCAAGCTGGTGGACGCGGCGACCGAGGCGGCCGGCTCGAAGCTGAACGGCCTGACGGCCCGCGGTTGACCCCTGCCACACTAACCCGTCCCGGGACCCGTCCCGGGGCGCTCCCCGGAGATTTGAACATGCGAGTAGTGGGTCTAATCCTCGTGGTGCTCGGCGCGCTGGCCCTCGGCTACCAGGGGTTCACGTACGTGACCCGTGAGAAGCTGGTGGACGCCGGCCCGATCCAGGTCTCGGCCGACCGCGAGAAGACCGTGTGGATCCCGCCCGTGGTCGGCGGCATCGCCGTGGTGGCGGGGCTCGTGCTGCTCGCCAGCGGCAGGCGCGGCGCGCTCACCGCCTGAGTGCCCCGAGCCGAAGAACAAGGCGAGCGGCGACCGCGAGGTCGCCGCTCGCTGTGTTTACTGCGTCCCGCGTCCAACACTTCCCAGTGCTTCCGCACCGGGCTACAAACGTCGACCCCCTACGGGGGTGAAGAGCACGCGACCCGATATCAGTTTCCGCCCGGGAGGGGCCGGCGTCTGTAGCCCGGTGCGGGAGCACTGGGACCTCAACGCCCCCGCCACCTCGGAACTACTCCTTCTTGAACTCGCCCTTGTCGATGCCGTACTGGGCGATCTTGTCGGTGATGCTGCGGCGCGACAGGCCCGAGATCTCGGCGCACTTGCCGACGTGACCGCGGGTCCGCTTCATCGCCTTCCGCAGGTACCGCTTCTCGAACTCCGCCACCATCTCCGCCATCTGGTCGGGCAGCGACCGGGCCAGGTCCACCTGGAACGGGTGCGCCTTGCCGTCCCCCTTGCGGCCCACGTCGCCCGGGAGCTTGTCGGGGGTGACGGTGCCGTCGCGGGCCGTCACGCACGCCCGCTCGATGGCGTTCTCCAGCTGCCGCACGTTGCCCGGCCACGGGCACTTGAGCAGCACCTCCATCGCCTCGGGCGAGACGACCGGCGGCTTCTGCCCCGGGCGGGCGAACTTCTGGCAGAAGTGCGCCACCAGCAGCGGGATGTCCTCGGGCCGGTCGCGGAGCGGCGGGATGTCGATCCGCACCACGTTGAGCCGGTAGTACAGGTCCTCGCGGAACTTGTTCTCCCTGACCAGCTTCTCCATGTCCTGGTGCGTGGCGGCGACGACGCGGACGTCGATGTCGATGGGCTCCCCGCCGCCGACCCGCTCGAACCGCCGCTCCTGGAGCACCCGGAGCAGCTTGATCTGCATGGACATCGGCACGTCGCCGATCTCGTCGAGGAACAGGGTGCCGCCGTGGGCCAGCTCGAACCGCCCGACCCGCTTCCGGTCGGCCCCGGTGTACGACCCCTTCTCGTGCCCGAACAGCTCCGACTCGAGCAGGTTCTCGTTGAGCGCGCCGCAGTTCACGGCGACGAACGACCCGGTCCGGTGCGCCGCCGACGCCTGGTGGATGGCCCGGGCGACCTGCTCCTTGCCGGTCCCGGTCTCGCCCCGGATGAGCACCGTCGAGGTGGTGTCGGCGATGTGGCCGACCAGCTCGAACACGTCGTGCATCCGCGGGCTCTTGCTGAGCACGTTCTGGAACGCGTGCCGGCCCTGGAGCTGCTGCCGCAGCGCGGTGACCTCGTCCTGGAGGCCCCGCTCGCGGAGCGCCCGCTTCACCAGCAGGATCAGGTGCTGCGGGTCGGCCGGCTTGGTGAGGAAGTCGTGCGCCCCCTGGCGCATCGCCTCGACCGCGTCCTTGATGCTCCCGTGCCCGGTGGTGACGATGACCGTGGCCGGGATCTTCTCGGCCTGGATCGTCTCGATCAGCTTCATCCCGGACACCTTGGGCATCCGCAGGTCGGTGATGACGAGGCTGTACGGGCGGGCCCGGAGCAGGTCCAACCCCTTGGCCCCGTCCTCGGCCGTGTCGACCTCGACGCCCAGGCTCAACTGGAGCAGCTCCTGGAGCGACGCCCGCTGGTCCTCCAGGTCCTCGACGACGAGAATGCGCTGGGGGACGCCGAGCGGCACCGGAAGTGCGGGGGTGTTTGAACTGGCCATGCGCGGTTCCCAGTACGGTGTGCGTTCCTCCGTATTGTACTGGAGGAGCGAGTGGCGCGGGAAGTTCCCGCCCGGGGCGGGCGCGTCCGTGGGTGCGTGGGAACCCTGAGCGCCAGCGAGGGGGTGCGCCTCACCCCCTCGCTGGCGCTCAGGGTTCGCCCGGTCACCGGCTCGCCACGGGCCTTCCGCGCCCGCCGCCCACCCGGCACCCCACCGGAACCTCACCCATGACCGAGTTCGCGGACGGGTTGTTCGACACCACGGGGTTCGTCCCGCGGGCGCAGTGCGGCGCGTGGACCCCGAGCCTCATCTGGCTGCACGTCGTCAGCGACCTCCTCATCTGGGTCGCGTACGTCTCGATCCCGGTCGTCCTGCTCGCGTTCTCGTGGCGGAAGGAGTTCCCGTTCCCGCGGGTGTTCCGGCTGTTCGCGCTGTTCATCCTGGCGTGCGGGTTCGTCCACCTGGTCGAGGCGGTCATCTTCTTCGAGCCGATCTACCGGTTCTCCGGGGTGCTCAAGGCGGTGACGGCGGCGGTCTCGCTCATGACCGTCGCGGCCATGGTCCCGCTCGTCCGGCGGCTGTTCACCAGCGAGCAGGAGGACTTCCTCGCGGTGCTCCGGGGGGTGCGGACCGGCGGGTTCGGGCTCCGGGGCGTGTCCCGGTGGGTGACGGCCGTGTGGGTCGCGGCCGTCGCCGCCCTGGTCGCGAACACGGCCGCGTCGAGCTACAACATCAACTCGCTGATCTACAACGACGAACTGGTCACCCGCGCCCTGGGCGTGAAGGACGAACTCGACGACCTGCTGGGGGACGTGACGGCCGCGGAGGCCGCGGGCCGCGGGTTCCAGGTGACCGGGAGCGGGGCGTACTTCGCGCCGTTCTCGGCCGCGTGCCGGTCCGCGCTCCGGCGGCTCGCGGGCCTGGGCGACGCGGTCGCCGACAGCCCGGCCCAGGCCGCCGACGCGGCCCACCTGCGGGACGCGGTGGCCGCGCAGATCGACGCCATGACCCAGGCCGCCCTCGCCCGCGCGCTCCCGGGGGACCGGACCGCCCTGGCCGCGGCCAACGAGCGGGAGCAGCGGCTCATGGACGAGGTCCGGGCCACGGTCGCCCGGATGGCGGCCCGCGAGGACGCGCACCTCGGGGAGCGGGCCACGGTGGCCCGGAACAAGTACCGGGCCACGACCGTGACCAGCCTCCTCGGGGGCGGGCTGGCCCTGGGGATGATGCTCGCGGGGTACGGCCTGCTCCGGTGGGAGCTGGGCCGGCGGCTCGTGGCCGAGGGGGTCATCAAGCAGCGGGAGGCGGAACTGGCCCGGAGCGAGGCCCAGTTCCGCACCCTGGCCGCGGCCGTGCCGCAGATCGTGTGGGTCGCCCGGCCCGACGGGGGCCGCGAGTACTACAACGCGAAGTGGTACGAGTACACCGGGATGGCCGAGGCCGAGACCCTCGGGTGGGGGTGGGTCGCGGCCCTGCACCCCGACGACCGCGAGCGGACCGCGGCCGCGTGGCGGCGGGCGGTCGCGGCCGGGACCGAGTTCGAGGCCGAGTACCGGCTCCGCGGGGCCGACGGCGCGTACCGGTGGTTCCTCAGCCGCGCCCTCCCGCAGCGGGACGAGGCCGGCGCGGCGGTCCGGTGGTTCGGGTCGGCCACCGACATCACCGACCGCCGGGCCGCCGAGGAGGCGGTCAAGCGGAGCGAGCGGAACCTGGCCGACTTCTTCGAGAACGCCAGCGTCGGGCTCCACTGGGCCGGCCCCGACGGCACCGTCCTCAGCGCCAACCGGGCCGAACTGGAGATGCTCGGGTGCGGGGCCGGGGACTACGTCGGCCGGCCCGCGGCCGCGTTCCACGAGGCCCCGGGGGGCATGGCCGAGGTCCAGGCCCGGCTCCTCCGCGGCGAGCGGGTCGACAACTTCCCGGCCCGGCTCCGCCGCGCCGACGGCACCGCCCGCGACGTGCTCATCTCGTCGAGCGGCCTGTGGGAGGGCGACCGGTTCATCCACAGCCGCACGTTCACCCGCGACGTCACCGAGCAGAAGCGGGCCGAGGTGCAACTGGCCGAGCGCGAGGCCCGGTACCGGACCCTCACCGAGGCGATCCCGCAGATCGTGTGGAACGCGACCCCCGACGGCACGGTCACGTACCTGAACCAGCGGTGGCTCGAGTACACCCGGGTGCCGCTCGAGGTGGTCCGGGAGCGGGGGTGGCTGGCCGCCGCCCACCCGGACGACGACGACCGGGTCCGGGCCGCGTGGCGGAAGACCCTGGCCAACGCCGCGGCCGGGGTCGCGGACCGGTTCCGCGAGGAGGTCCGGCTCCGCCGCGGCGACACCGGCGAGTACCGGTGGTTCCTGACCGTCGCCGTCCCCCTGCACCGGGCCGACGGCACCGTGGACCAGTGGATCGGGTCCATGGCCGACGTCCACGACCAGCGGACCGCCGCCGAGGTGGTCCGCGAGAGCGAGGAGAAGTTCCGCCAGCTCGCCGAGTCGATCCCGCAGCTCGCGTGGATGACCGACCCGGACGGGTCCATCTTCTGGTACAACCAGCGGTGGTACGACTACACCGGGACGACCCCGGACCAGATGCTCGGGTGGGGGTGGCGGTCCGTCCTGGACCCGGCCGACGCGGCCCGGGTGGTGGACAAGTTCGCGGCCCACGTCGCGTCCGGGGAGCCGTGGGAGGACACGTTCCAGATCCGCCGGCGCGACGGGGCCGGGCGGTGGCACCTGAGCCGGGCCCGCCCGATCCGCGACGACGCGGGCCGCGTGGTCCGGTGGTTCGGCACCAACACCGACGTGACCGAGCAGCGGGAACTGGAGCACAAGCTCCGGGCCGGCGAGGAGCGGTTCCGCACCCTTACCGAGGCCGTGCCGCAGATGGTGTGGACCGCGGACCCCGGCGGCGCGGTGACGTTCCTCAACCGCCGGTGGGCCGAGTACACCGGGGCCGCCCCGGGCGGCCGCCCGGACCCGTGGCCCGGCCTGGTCCACCCCGACGACGCGGGCCCGTTCCGCGCCGCGTGGGACCGGGCCGTCGCGCACCAGCCCGAGCGGTTCGCCGACGAGTTCCGCCTCCGCCGGGCCGCCGACGGGCAGTACCGGTGGATGCTCGCGACCGCGGTGCCGCTCCGCGACCCGGCCGGGGCGGTCACCGAGTGGGTCGGGAGCGTCACCGACATCGACGACCAGAAGCGCCAGGCCGAGAACCTGGAGCGGATGGTCCGCCAGCGGACCGCGGCCCTGGTGGACGAGATCGAGGAGCGGCGGCGGGTCGAGGAGCGGGTCCGGGCCGTCGCCGCGGAGCTGGCCCGGAGCAACGCCGAACTCGAGCAGTTCGCCTACGTCGCCAGCCACGACCTCCAGGAGCCGCTCCGCAAGATTCAGGCGTTCGGGGACCGGCTCAAGACCAGGTTCCGCGACCACCTCCCCGACGGGGGCCGGGACTACGTGGACCGGATGCTCGCGTCGGCCGGGCGGATGCGGCAGCTCATCGACGACCTGTTGACGTTCTCCCGGGTGACCACCCAGGCCCGGGCGCACGCGCGGCTGGACGTGGGCGGCCTGGTCCGCGAGGTCGTGTCGGACCTGAGCGTGCGGATCGAGCAGACCGGCGGCGAGGTCCGGGTCGGCGACCTCCCGGACGTCGAGGGCGACCCGACGCAGATGCGGCAACTGTTCCAGAACCTGATCGCCAACGCGGTCAAGTTCCACCGGCCCGGGGTGCGGCCGCTCGTCGAGGTGTGGGGCGAGCGGGTCCCCGCCGACGGCGACGCCCCGCCCCGGGTCCGGTACACGGTCCGGGACAACGGGATCGGGTTCGACACCAAGTACGCGGACCGCATCTTCCAGGTGTTCCAGCGGCTCCACGGCCGCGAAGAGTACGAGGGGACTGGCGTCGGGCTCGCGATTTGCCGTAAGATTCTGGAGCGGCACGGCGGGACCGTTACCGCCGAGGGCCGGGTCGGGGCCGGGGCGACGTTCGTCGTCACGGTCCCGGTGGCCCCGCCGCCCCCGCCCCAGGCCCCCGCGGGCGACCCGGGGGCCGCGTAGGTGCCGTCGCCCGAGGACCGGTCCGCCCATGCCCGACGCGCACACGAAGCCGGTCACCATTCTGATCGCCGACGACGACCCGGACGACCGCGCGCTGATCCGCGAGGCGTTCGAGGAGAACCACCTCGCCCACGCGCTGCGGTTCGTGGAGGACGGCGAGGAGCTGATGGACTACCTGAACCGGCGGGGCCGGTACGCGGCCCCGGCCCCGGCCCCGCGGCCCGGGATCATCCTGCTCGACCTGAACATGCCCCGCAAGGACGGCCGCGAGGCGCTCCAGGAGCTCAAGCAGGACCCGCGGTTCCGCGGGATCCGGGTCGTCATCATGACCACGTCGCGGGCCGAGGAGGACGTGCTCCGGAGCTACGACCTGTCGGCCGCGTCGTACATCACCAAGCCGGTCACGTTCGACCGGCTCGTCGAGGTCGTCCGCGCACTTGGCAAGTACTGGCTCGAGATCGTGGAGCTGCCGCCGCATGGGACCGAACCCGCCACCTGAGATCGAGCGCCGCGCCGGCCCCCGCCCGCCCGGGGCCGAGCGGGGCACCCCGCACCGGCCCGTGTCGGTGCTCCTCATCGACGATGACCCGGACGACCACGTCCTCACCCGGGAGCTCGTCGGCGACATCCGCGGGGGCGGGTTCGCCCTCGACTGGGCCCCCTCCTACGACGCCGGCCGGGACGCCATCTGCGCCGGGTCCCACGACATCTACCTGCTCGACTACCGCCTCGGGGCCCGCACCGGGATCGAGCTGCTCGAGGAGGTCCACGCCCGCGGGTGCTTCGGCCCGGTGATCCTGCTCACCGGCCAGGGCCAGAGCCGCACCGACCTCGAGGCCCTCAACGCCGGCGCGTACGACTACCTGGAGAAGACCGGCCTCACCCCGGCGCTGCTCGAGCGGGCCATGCGGTACGCCCTGGTCCAGCACCGGGCGGCCGCCGAGCTCGAGCACAAGGTCCGGGAGCGGACCGAGGAGCTGGCCAAGGTCAACGACGCGCTCCGCGAGGTGAACCGCCGCAAGGACGAGTTCCTCTCCACCCTCGGGCACGAGCTCCGGAACCCGCTGGCCCCGATCCTCAACGGCCTCGAGATCATGCGGCTGGCCGCCGACAACCCCGACACCGTCGCCCGCCAGCGCGAGCGGCTCGAGCGCCAGGTCGCCCAGATGACCCGGCTCGTCGAGGACCTGCTCGACGTGTCCCGGATCACCACCGGCAAGCTCCGGCTCACCCGCGAGCCCACGTCCCTCAACGAGGTGCTCGACTCGGCCGTCGAGATCAGCCGCCCGACCATCGAGAAGGCCGGCGTCGAGCTGACCGTGGACGGGCCCCGGGACGCCGTCACCCTGCTGGCCGACCGGGTCCGCCTGGCGCAGGTGTTCTCGAACCTCTTGAACAACGCGGCCAAGTACACCGAGCCGGGCGGGAAGGTGTCGGTCACCGCGGTCGCCGAGGGGGGCCGGGCGACGGTCCGCGTGCGGGACACCGGCGTCGGCATCCCCGCGGAGCTGCTGCCGAAGATCTTCGAGCTGTTCACCCAGGTGGACCAGACCCTCAACCGCTCCCAGGGCGGGCTGGGCGTGGGCCTGGCGCTCGTCCGCAGACTCGTCGAAATGCACGACGGAACGGTCTCGGCCAGGAGCGACGGTCGCGGGGCCGGGTCCGAGTTCACCGTAACTCTTCCCATTACAGGGGTTGCGCCGTCGCGTTAGGCCGGGTTCGGGCCGGCCCGGCGCACGATTCGAGCGGCCACTTGCGCAACCGCGGAAACGGTTTGCGTGCGGGCCGGCACGCCCGTTGCGTCTCCCAACCCGTCCCAAGACATCCCGGGGGAAGCCCAATGCCCGCAAACGACTGGCAACGCGCCGTCGTGACTCTCAGCGCCACGGTCGTCGCCGTGGTCGTGGTCGTGGCCCTGTACGTGGCCCGGTCGGTGTTCATCCCGATCGCCTTGTCGATCTTCCTGGCGTTCATCCTCGGGCCGGTCGTCACCCGGCTGCACCGCCGGGGGCTGAACCGCACGCTCGCGGTCATCCTCACCGTCGGTTTCGTGGTCGTCGGCACGGTCGGCGTGGGGGCGCTCGTGGCCCGGCAGGTCGTGCACCTGGCGCAGACGCTGCCGGACCGGGCCGAGGCCATCAAGGAGAAGGTCGCCCGGGCCAAGGCGTGGGTGGGCGGGGACGGGACGAACCGGTTCGGCGACTTCATCACCGAGATGAGCGAGCTCGTCGCCCCGAAGGCCGAGGGCCAGCAGGCCGTGATGGTGGAGCCCGGGGCGAACTCGTCGATCGGGACGCGGTTCGACGTGTACATCAGCCCGGTGGCGGAGTTCCTCGGGCAGGCCGCGTTCGCGTTCGTCCTCACCGTCTACATGCTCCTGCGGCGGGAGGACCTGCGGAACCGCATCATCCGGCTCCTCGGGGCCGGGAAGATCACCACCACGACCAAGGCCGCCGACGAGGCGTCGCGGCGGATCAGCCGGTACCTGTTCATGCAGCTGCTGCTCAACAGCGGGTTCGGGCTGATCGTGACCGTGGGCCTGTTCGCCATGAGCGTGGACTACGCGCTGCTGTGGGGGTTCGTCGCCGCGGTGATGCGGTACGTCCCCTACGTCGGCACGATCGCGGGGCTCGTCCCGCCGGTGCTGTACTCGTTCGCGACGAGCACCGGGCTGGCCCAGCCGGTCGGCGTGCTGGTCCTCTACGTCTCGCTGGAGGTCGTGTGCAACAACGTGTTCGAGCCGTGGCTGTACGGGGCGAGCATGGGGCTGTCCGAGGTCGCGCAGCTCGTCGCCGCGGCGTTCTGGGCGTTCCTGTGGGGGCCGCTGGGGCTGATCCTGTCCGGCCCGCTCACGACGTGCCTGCTGGTGCTCGGCAAGTACGCCAGCCGGTTCGAGTTCCTCGACGTGCTCCTGGGCGACGAGCCGGCCCTGGCCCCGCACGTCGCGTTCTACCAGCGGCTCGCGGCCCGGGACCAGGACGAGGCGGCCGACGTGGCGCTGAAGGTGGCGGCCGAGCACGGGCCGGACGCGGCGTTCGACTCCGTCGTGATCCCGGCGCTGTTCATGGCCCGCCGGGACGCCGCCGACGGCGACCTCGACGATGCGGCGCTGAAGGCCATCGTCCGCGGGGTGCGGGAGGTGGCCGGCGAGGTGGCCGACCTGCGGCCCGTGGTGGCCCGGACCGGTGACGCGACCCGGGTGCGGGCGCTGGTGGTGCCGGCCCGCGACGAGGCCGAGCACGTCGCCGCCGACCTCCTCGCCGGGTCGCTCGACCCGGCCGTCTGGGACGTGCGGGTGCCCGGGGACGAGATGCTCGCTTCCGAACTGGTCGAGCAGGTCGAGGCGTTCCAGCCGGCCGTCGTGGTGCTCGTGTCCCTCCCCCCGGGCGGCATGTCCCACACCCGGTACCTCGTGAACCGGCTGCGGACGCGGCACCCGGAGGTGAAGCTGGTGGTCGCGCGCCTGGGCGAGGTGGACGACCCGAAGCCAGGGGCGGACCCGGTCGAGGGGATCAAGGGGGCCGACGGCGTCGGCCGCACCCTGGTGGAGGCCCAGAAGCGCCTGGCCGAGATGGCCCCGATTCTGGCGGCCGCCGCCGCGAAGGACGAGAAGGCCGCCGGGGAACCGGTCCTGGTTGGCACGCTGAGTGCATAACAGATCCCCGGTGTCGAGACACACAACCAAGTCACTCTGTAGCGCAGGAGAATTGTCATGGCTGATATGAAGAACCAGATCAAGAGCGGGATCGACAACGCCGCCGACAAGGCCAAGACCGCGACCGACCAGGCCGCCAACGCCGCCAACAGCGGCAAGCAGGACGCCCAGGGCGTCGTGGACCGCGTGAAGGAAGGGGCCAGCCACCTGATGGAGAACGCCGGCAACTACGCCGGCCAGGCCCGCGAGAAGGTCGCCGAGTGGGCCGGCGACGCGTCGAACATCGGCCAGAAGGCCCAGGCGTGGGCCGGCGACGCCTACGACGTGGCCGCCGACCGGGTCGGCGACTTCGGCACCGAGCTGACCAGCCTCGTCCGCAAGCACCCGCTGCCGGCCCTGCTGATCGGGTTCGGCGTCGGCCTGCTCCTCGGCCGGGCCGCCAAGTCGGTGTGAGTGCGGTCGGTTGAGGTCAGAAGCGAATACGCGGCCCCGGGAGTTCACTCACTCCCGGGGCCGCTGCGTTTCGTGATCTTGGCGAGCGGGGGACGTAAGTCCCCCGGTGATTTCGTGATTGGTGGGGCAGACATTCCTGTCTGCCTGCCGAGGCGATCGGAGGCAGACAGGAATGTCTGCCCCACCAATAATCACCAGTTCACTTGCACCCGCGGCACCGCCCGCCGTGGTGCCCGCCCAGGTACAGCGGGGGCACGGCGTCCGGGTTGTAGTTCTGCACCGGCATCTCCATGCGGTAGAACCCGAGCGACCGCGCGAGGCCGTCGGTGCCGCCGAGCAGGTACGCGCCCGTGTCGTACGGGAAGTACCCGTTGCGGCCGACGAGAATGCCGCCGCTCTTGTAGAACCCCTCCTGGCCGGTCGAGTTGATCGGCGGCCCCGGCGTCGGCGTCGGGCCGGGGAGGATCACCTGGTGCGGGACCGACGGCGGCGGGCCGAACCCGCCGGGGCTCGACCCCACCACCGGCCCCTGGAGCACCGGCTGTTGGGCGAGGGAATTCGAGGCTAGAAGCGCCGTCAGGGCGAGCGCGAGTGCGGGCCGCGTCATGTGGTTCCTCCGGGTGCGGGCGCAAGGTGTCGGTTGAGTGTTCCCCCCGGACCGCGGCGAGTCAACGGGCGGCGGGCGGGGCCGCGGTCTCGTTTCCCGGCGCGAGCGGCACATCCGCGCCAGCCGGCGCACCCGCGAGCGCCGAAAGACGCGGCGGCCCCCGCGGTATTCCCGGACGGGGCGGGGCTCGGCGTTTGCTCTCGGACCGCGGGTCCGCCTACCATTGAGTAGACACCAGGAACTCGCCCCTCCGCCGGACCATTACGATGCGCACCCTGACCGCCATACCCGTCTACAACGAGGCGAAGCACGTCCGGCAGGTGCTGGGCGAGGTCCGCCGGTACAGCCCCGATATTCTCGTCATCAACGACGGCTCGACCGACGGCACCGCCGAGTTGCTCGCCGCCGAGCCGGGGGTCCACCGCATCGACCACCCGACGAACCGCGGGTACGGGGCGGCGCTGATCTCGGCGTTCGCCTACGCCCTCGAGCACGACTACGACGTACTGGTGACGATGGACTGCGACGGGCAGCACGAGCCGGCCCGCATCCCGGTGCTGCTCGAGGCGATCCACGACTGTGACATCGTGTCGGGCTCGCGGTACTTCCGCGACTTCCGCCAGGACACCCCGGCCCCGACCGACCGCCGGTTCATCAACGCGACCATCACCCGAGAGATCAACGCACGGTACGGGTTCGACCTGACCGACTCGTTCTGCGGGTTCAAGGCGTACCGCCGGGAGGCGCTCGCGAGCCTGAGCATCACCGAGCGCGGCTGGGGCATGCCGCTACAACTGTGGGTGCAGGCCGCGAGGCAGCACCTGCGGGTGAAGGAGATCGGCGTGCCGCGGCTGTACCTCGACCCGAACCGGGCGTTCGGCGGGGTGATGAACGACCCCGAACAGCGGCTCGCGTACTACCGCGGGGTGCTGGCGTCGGCCGAACAGGACGTGCTGCCGGTGTTCACCGGCGGGTGCCCGGTCCCGACCCCGTGCGAGTGCCCGGAGATGCGGTGAGGGGTGACAAGTGGGGACCGCGTAATTACGGTACCGTTTAGGTGGTGCCCCTCACCCGCGACCCGCGAAGACTCGCGGCGACCTCTCCCCGTCGGAACGGGGCGAGGTGTTGCACCTGTGTCTCT